>JBPCMC010000281.1:0-3301 GCA_051002645.1 Thermomicrobiales bacterium | reverse complement strand
CACAGCGACGGGCATCTCGATCTCGATGAGGCCGCGCTCGCCGCACTCGATTACGCGATCGCATCGGTCCACAGCGGGCAGCGTGGCGACCGCAGCGTCGTCACGGCGCGGACGCTCGCCGCCATCGCGAACCCGTATGTCGATATCATCGCCCACCCCACCGGGCGGATGCCGCTGCATCGCGAGCCGATGGACCTCGATTTCGATGCTGTCTTTGCCGAGGCGGTACGCACCGAGACGGCGCTGGAAATCAATGCCGACTACCACCGGCTGGACCTGGACGCGCCGCTCGCCAAACGCGCTGCGGACGTGGGCGTCGTCATCACCATCAACAGCGATGCGCACAGCACAGACGGGCTGGGCAATATGATCTTCGGGGTGATGGCCGCGCGTCGCGCATGGCTCACGCCTGAGCAGATCCTCAACTGCTGGCCGGTCGAGGAGATCCTCGCGCGCCGCGTACGCCGGACCGCCCGTGGTTAGTCGGCGCTGAAGGCTTCCCGCTCCGACTCCCCGCCGCGCGTCACAACTTCCAGCCGTACCGCATTCGGCCCGACGAGGGCGCGCGCCGCCGACGCCAGGTGCTCGTCCGCATCCACCCGCAACCGGGGCAGGAGCTTCTTCGGGCCATCCGGCGAGATGCAATGGAGCCAGACGCGGTCGTCGCCGGGGTAGGCTTTGAGCAGTTCGTAGAGGCGGTGCGCGAGGTCTTCCGTATTCTCGGGCGGCAGCCAGATGTGCGCGTGGCGCTCCTCGCGCGACGCGGCCGGGACCGGCTCCGTGTCGGCGCACCGGCGCACCGCCTCGATGATTAACTGCACCTGCTCGCCACGCAGGTCCACGCGCACGTCCACTTCCACCACGGCGTCGGCGATCAACGACTCCTTGCATCGCTCGTACGCCTCGGAAAAAGCGATCAGGTCGAGGCTCACGCCATCCACGCCTTCGAGCGTGGCGCGGAGCATCATCGTCCCCTTCTTGGTCAGCATCGCGCGCGGCTCGATCAAGAGCCCGATCACCGTCGCGCGCTGGCCCGCCAGGCTTTCATCTACTAAGCCGAGGTGGACGATTTGCTTCCCGCGCACCCGGTTCGTGATCGACGTGAGCGGGTGCTCGGAGAGGTAGATACCGAGCAGTTCCTTCTCGTGGCCCAGTTGCTCCTTCAGCGGCCAGTCCGGTACGTCCGGCAGCGGCACATCGAGCAGGTCGGTCGCGCCGGGAATATCCGCACCAAATAAGCCGAACTGGCCCGCCGCCGCCGCCTTCCGGGTCGACTGCGCCGCCGCGAGCGCGCTATCGAGCGCCAGCGACAGCTGCTGCCCATTGCCGAGATCGCGCATCGCGCCGACGCGGATCAGGCATTCGACCGCGCGCCGGTTCAGTTGCCCGCCGACGCTCGCACAGAACTGCGCGAGCCCCGCGAAGCGCCCGCCGGGTTGCTCGGCGCGTGCGGCGATGATTGCGTCAACGACGCCGACACCGACATTTTTGACCGCGCTCAGGCCGATCCGCACGACCCGCACCGGCTCCGCATCGTCCGCTGTGGCGCCCGTCTCCTCGACGCTGAAATCGCGCTCGCTCTTGTTGATATCCGGCGGCAGGACGGCGATCTTCATGCGCCGGCACTCGGCGATCAACTGGACGACGCGCGCCGTATCGCCCTGCTCGCTCGTCAGGATGGCGGCGAGGAATTCCGCCGGATGGTGCGCCTTCAACCAGGCGCACCAGTAGCCGATCAGCCCGTAGCAGGTCGAATGCGCCTTGTTGAAGCCATAGCCGGAGAACTTCTCCAGTTCCTCGAAAAGCGGTGCGGCAATCTTCGCCGGGACGCCCTTCTTGGCGCACCCCTGGATAAAGCGATCGCGGTGCTTCGCCATCTCGGCGGGTAATTTCTTGCCCATCGCCTTGCGCAGGCTGTCTGCCTCGGCGAGCGAGTAATCGGCGAGCACGCGGGCGATCTGCATCACCTGTTCCTGAAAGAGCGCGAAGCCGTACGTCTCGCGCAGGACGGGCTCCAAATCGGGGTGCGCGTACGAGACTTCCTCGCGCCCCTCCTTGCGAGCGGCGAAGCGCGGCGCGTGCTCCATCGGGCCGGGCCGGGCCAGCGCGCCGACGGCGACTAACTCGGCGAAGTTGCGTGGCTTGACGAGCGCGCAGATGCGCTGTCCGGTCGGTTGGTCGAGCTGGAAGACGCCCATCGTTTCGCCGCGCATTAGGGGCGCATACGCCGCCGGGTCTTCCAAATCCAGCGCGTCCAGATCGACGGTGATGCCGCGCCGTTTGAGGAGGTTCAAGGCTTTGGTGAGCACCGTCAGCGTCTTCAAGCCGAGGAAGTCCATCTTTAAGAGGCCGAGTTCCTCCAGCCAGCCCATCGGGTATTGCGTCGTCACACCCGCGTTGTCGCCGTTGCCCGCGCGCTGCAACGGGACGTGCTGGATGAGCGGATCGCGCGAGATGACGATGCCCGCCGCGTGCGTCGATGCATGCCGCGAGACGCCCTCCAACTTCTGCGCCGTATCGAGCAGCCGCTGAATGTTTGTGTCCCGCTCGCGCAATGCTTTGAGGTCCGGTACCTGTTCCAGCGCCTGCGCAATCGAGACGGGGTGCGCCGGAACCTGCGGGATCAGTTTCGCCACCTGGTCCACGTCGCCATAGGGCATACCGAGCGCGCGACCCACGTCGCGAATCGCCGCCCGCGCTGCCAGCGTCCCGAAGGTGATGATCTGCGAGACCTGCTCCGCGCCGTACTTCTCGGTCACATACTTGATAATCACGTCGCGCCGGTCGTCCGCGAAGTCGATGTCGATATCGGGCATCGAGATGCGGGACGGGTTGAGGAAGCGCTCGAAGAGCAGGCCGTGCTGGAGCGGATCGACCGTCGTAATATCGAGCGCGTAGGCGACGATGCTGCCCGCCGCGCTGCCACGACCGGGCCCGACGAGGATGCCCTGCTCCTTCGCGTAGCGGATGAAGTCCCAGACGACGAGGAAGTAGGTGGGGAAACCCATATCCGTGATCACGCTGAGCTCAAACGCCAGGCGCTCGGCCACTTCGCCCTCGACGTGGCCGTACTTGCGCGCCGCCCCTTCGCGGCACAACCGCGCCAGGTACGTCGCGGGTGTCTCGCCCTCCGGCACGGCGAAATGCGGCATCAGGAAGCCGGGATTTTCCAGCTTCAGGTCGCATTGCTCGACGACGCGCATCGTGTTCGTCACGGCGTGGGGAATCTCGGCGAAGCGTTCGAGCATCTCGTCGCCGCTCTTCATGTAAATCTGGTCGGTCTTGCTGGCGAAGCGATTCG
>JBPCMC010000280.1:0-4874 GCA_051002645.1 Thermomicrobiales bacterium | reverse complement strand
CCCAGGGCTTCTACAACACCTCCATCGACGACATCGCCGACGCGGCGGACGTCAGCCGGGGCACCTTCTTCAACTATTTCGGCTACAAGGAAGCGGTGATCGTCGAGTTCGGGCGCGACCTGATGATTAATCTCACCACGCAGGTCGAGGAGCAGATCAAGGAAGACGTCAGCCCGGAGCGGATCATCTTCCGTATCTGGCTCGAAGTCCGCTCACTCCTCGACGAACACGGCGAGGCGGTCGTCGTCCTCTCGCACGAACTGCTGAACCCCGATGTCGAGCGCGCCGTCCGGGCCGCGCAAGCCTTCACGCTCGCCGAACTGGTCGCGAAGGTCGCCACGAACGGGCAGCGCTCTGGCCGCTTCCGCTCCACGCTGGACGCGGGGCAGTTCGGCCAGTTGCTGGCGAACCTGATCATCGTCAGCGTGGCGACACAGTACCGCACGAACGACCTGGAGGCGGCGGACGCCTACATGCGCCAGAGCCTGAACGTCATCTTCCACGGCGCAATGCCCGATGGCGTCGCGCGCGGCGACGATTGGGCCAAATAGTAGCGAGTAACGAGTAACGAGAAGGGGCACTGGTCTCCCTCTCGTTACTCGTTACTCGTTACTCGCTACTCGCTACTGCAATGCATAGGTGACATTGACCATGACCGTGACGCTCGTCTCGCCGGTCTGGATCGGCGTGGGCGGGGCGGAGGCAGCGGACGCCTGCGCGGGAGCGGGGGCGGCGTATTGCGCGTCTTTCGGCGCGCCGGGCGTGACGGTCTGGTCGCTGACGGTGATGACGGTGCCGAGCTTCGCGCCGCCCGCCTGCGCGAGCGCGTCCGCCTTCGCCTGCGCGTTCTTCATCGCTTCCGCGCGGGCGATCTGGTTCGCCTTGTCGGGATCGGCGAGGCCGAAGGTAATATTGCCGATGTTGTTGCCGCCCGCCGCGACGACCCCGTCGAGGATCGGGCCGACCTTATTACTGTTCTTATCCACATCCCGCACCGTCACATTGAGGTTGTTCGCGACCCGGTAGCCGCTGACGATCGGCGCTTTATCCTTCGGGTAATCGTAGATCGGCGAGACACCGTAGCCGGAGGTCTTGACGTCCTTATCGGTGTCGACCCCGCCCTTCTTCAGCGCGGCGATAATCGCGTCGCTCTCGCGCGCCACCGTCCCCTGCACTTCCGTCAGGTTCTTGCCCTGCTCCTGCACCCCGACGACGAAGCGCACGAGGTCCGGCGCGATCGTGGCGATGCCCGTGCCATTGACGGAGACGGTGCGCTTGTCCGGCGCGCTGGACGGATTGAGTGTCACCGTCTGGTTGTGGTTGCGCGTGACCGCGATGATCGAGAGCGTAGCGGCGACGAGCGCGAGGATGAGCGCGGCCGTCGCCGCGATGAGACCGAGAGATGCGCGACGCATGGCCTGCCTCCTGACGAGTAGTGAGAATCGGAGACATCACCCACGGTGGTGCCGATTGTATGAAAAAACGCCGCTGAAGACCGAGAAGTTCCCGAGGTTATGCGCGCGCTGCTTTGCGCCGACCGAGCACGGCGAGCGTAACACCCGCGACGGCGAGGAGCGCCAGGAAGACTTCCCCCGCCCGCACGAGGGCGACGGGCACGCGATGCGTCTCCATCGTCACGACCGCGCCGCCGGGCGATGGGGCGCTCGCGGCCGGTGGCGGCGATTGCACATTCGCGACAATCGTCGGGGTCACCGGTAGGAGCGCGGTCGGCGTGATCGCTTGCGACGCCGCGCTATTGGCGGACGGTGCGGCGGAGGCAAAGACTGCGGTGCCCGTCGGCAGCAGGATCGCGCCAGCGGCGGCGGTAGCGGGCGCCAGCGGGGCCGCAGCAGGCGGAGCGCCCGCACTGCGCGCCGAGGCGGTCGTTGCCGCCGGCGCGGGCGCATTCGCTGCCGCAGCTGCCGGGGCGGGAAGACTCGTCGGGGCCGCCGGGAGCGCGGCGGTTGTCGCCCCCGGCGCCGTTGCCAGTGCGACCGCGCCCGTCGTCACCCGCGTGACGGCGGCATTGCTGGCCGATTCTACAGCGGGGCGGGCGGGCGTCACCTTTCTCTTCGTCGTCGCGGAAACGCCCGTCCCCAGATCCCCGGCGATGAGCATCAGACAGAGCACGGCGGCGACCGCGCTCACCGCCGCGACAGCGGGGAAGAGCCGCGTCGGCCACGGTGCGCGCACCGGGCGGATCGATGCCGCCTGCGCGGGTGTGAGGATGAAGGTGCGGCGCGGCACCGGCTGGGGCAATGCACGCAGCAGCGCGACCGTCGCCCGCAGATCGGTGACGCGCGCGCGCACGGCGGGGTCGGCGGCGATGGCCGCCTCGACCGTCACGCGCTCATCCGGCGAGACCTGCCCATCGAGGTAGGCTGAAAGCAGTTCGTCATCAATTGGCAGCGTCCCCCGATAGGGAATGGTCATGGAAGGAACTCCGTAATAATTATCCCCCGCGCCGCAGGCCCCCAGCCGATTGGCGCATCCGCCCACCGATCATGGACTGTCAGAAAAGGAACGAAGGTACTCCGCGAATTGTTCCTGCCCCCGCAGCCCATCCCGGAGCGCCGCCCGCGCCCGGCTGAGGCGCGACTTGACCGTGCCGAGGGCGACGCCCGTGATCTGCGCCGCTTCCTCGTAGGCATACCCCTGCACGTCACAGAGCAGGACAGTGACGCGCTGATCGTCGGGCAATGTGGCGAGCGCCGCTTCGAGTAGCCGCCCCAGTTCCGCCTGCGTCGCGCGCCGGACCGGGTCGTCCGGCGCGGCGATGCTGCTCCAATGTGGCTCCGCCTCGAACATCTGGTCGTCGAGCGAGTCGGCGGCGCGGCGGGTGGCGGCGCGGAGCATATCGTAGCAGCGGTTTGTGACAATCCGCATCAGCCAGGCGCGGAAAAAGCCGCCCCGGAAGGTATCGAGGGCGCGATAGGCCTGGATGAAGGCGTCCTGCGTGGCGTCTTCCGCCAGATCGGGCCGCCGCAAGAGGCGGAGCGCGACGGCATATGCCTGCCGCTCATGCGCCCGCACGAGGCGATTGTAGGCGTCGAGATCGCCCCGTTGCGCCGCCCGGACGAGCGCCTCATCGTCCCCGGCCTCCGGCACGGGCGCGGTGGGCGGGCGGTTACGGTGCCAGGACATCGGAATCCGCGCCTCGCGCGCCGCCCACCGTCATCCCCCACTCCCTTTCCACCATCCTACCCATCAATGGCGGTAAGTATCGCACGGCACGGAACGGCGTCGCAACGCGGAAATCCGCCCATTCGCAGGGCGCACCGGTCATCGTCGCAAGCCCGAACCGAAGGTGCGCGCGAAACGAAATATCCGCATATACAATGTATTGGTAATATTGAAGGATGTCTGCTACACTCTTATGACAAATTGGGGGGCGCGACAGCATGGGAGGAGGGACAGTATGTCCGAACGACGACGATCCGGTCAGTTGACATTTCTTGGGCTCGGTTTGGTCATTGCGCTCGTGCTGGCATTGCCGGTCGGGGTGGCCGCCGCGCCCACACCCGTCGCAGTCGGTGCATCAACTCTCTTCGTGGGTAATGGCTTTGCCGCGAATGAAGACCTCTCCTTTTGGGAGACGGGATCAGACGGCACATCGATGGTGATCCCAGGCGTACAACAATCAGATGCGAACGGTGGCTTCAGTAAGACCGTCTCCTTCCCATCTGCCGGGCAGTGGCAGGTGACAGCGTATGGCATCACCAGCGGCAAACAGTTCACCGGTACCTACAGTGTCGGCGACACGACAAGTGCCACCACCGCGCCAGTATCGTCGACGACATCGGGCGCCTTGCCGGCAGGTACATTGTCGGCGGGCATCGGGGCGGCGGTCACCTTCTCCGGCACCGGCTACACCGCGAACGAGAAGATCTCCCTGTGGGAAACCCCGCCGGACGGCACCGCGCCCACGGCGCTTAGCGGCGTCAATGCGGACGGCACCGGCGCGTTCAGCGTCTCGGTCACCTTCCCGACGGCGGGTCTGTGGCAAGTGACTGCGCAAGGCAACACGAGCGGCGTCAAAACGATCGGCAGCTACGCGGTCGGCACGACGAGCGTCATAAACAGTCCCTCGCCTGCGGCATCCACGTCAACAGGACAAGGATTCTCCTCCGTGCCGCCGGTGGCGCTGGGGTCGGCGGTCACTTTCTCCGGCACTGGCTACACCGCGAACGAGAAGATCTCCCTGTGGGAAACCCCGCCGGACGGCACCGCGCCCACGGCCCTCACCGGGACGCAAGCGGACGGCACCGGCACCTTCACCGCGACCGTCACGTTCCCGAGCGTCGGTAACTGGCAAGTCACGGCGCACGGGAAGGATTCGCTCCACGAGGTGATCGGTCGGTATACCGTCACGAGCGACGGCACGGCAACCGGATCGACGATCCCGTCAACGGCGATATCCGGCACCACCAGCACCACCCCGGTAACGGGGACAACCGTCAATACAACGACCAATACGACGATCAGCTTCATGCCCATCGGGTTCAACTCCGGCGAGATCGTCTCGGTCTGGAGTACCGGACCCGATGGAACCGTCACCACCCTCGATTCCGCGCAGGCGTCGAGCGCCGGTCGTGCCATCATTACCGCCACCTTCGGGTCCGCAGGTCTGTGGCAGATCACGGCGCAGGGGCGGACGTCAGGCCATAAAGTGATCGGCCAGTATCAGGTCGCGGATCGGACCACACCATAAAAGGCGAGACCCTCGCACACAAGAAAACCCCCGGCGCAATGCCGGGGGTTTTTGTTCGCCGTACGCGCCGCGATTAGAAGCGGCGGCTGGACGGCGTATAGTCGCTATATTCTTCCATGCCGCTCACGTCGCCCCAGTCCTCGGCGGTGCCACTGCCACTGCC
>JBPCMC010000279.1:0-8759 GCA_051002645.1 Thermomicrobiales bacterium | reverse complement strand
GCTCCCCAGAACGGCGATGGCGGACCCCAAGGGCCGGTGCGGAAGAGCGGCGGAGGCGATTCATCGGTAGATGATTGATCCGAGCGACGAATGTACGGCGAGGCGGATTTAGATGCGATTGCCCTGGCGCGACGGATTAGCGATACACTTCATCGTGGCTGCCGATATCAAGCAGCGTAATTTCCTTCTCGGAGATGAGAAGCGTCAGCGTGATACGGTACGCATACGCGAGGCTGACAGCATACGAACCTGCGAACTCCCCACGCAGCGGATGAAGGCACAGTTTGGGTTGAAATGGACCTTCCTGTAGGTCTGTCACCAAACGCTGAAAGAGCGCACGCAAGTCCGGATGCTTGCGGAAGAACTTGTTCGCCTGTTTGGTGAATCCCTCACGTACTTCAACGCGGTACGTCACACGTCATCCGCCGCGTCAATCGCTGCCATCAATTCATCAACACTATCAAAGCGCTGAACTTTCCCCTCCGCGACATCCGCGAGCGCCGCTCGAATGCGGGCTGCGTACCCTTCTTGATAGCCTTCCACGAGCTCTTCGTATCGCGCCTTTTCCATCACGACATAGCGTGGTTCGTTATGGGTGATGATATACACCGGTCCCTCAACCACCAAATCATCCACGGCATTAATACCGCGCCGCTTAATCTCTTGCGCGCTAATCGTACGCATTTTCGCACTCCTTTCAGTACTCATTATGTAGTATAGCAGAGATTGGACGCCGCTTCGTCCTGTCCCATACACTGCCAGTGAAGGAGGCGCGATTGATGAGTGTCCAGCACGGGCGGTACGAGAGCCGGGAAGAGGCGCAGGAGGCGCAGCGCGCCTACTACAACGACGTAATGCCGACGCAGACGGAGGGGCGGTTCCGTTCCGGCGCGTTGCAGGAGCTCTACCTCGCGCGGCGGATCGGCTTCGCTCGCACCTATGCGCCGCCACACGCCCGCTGGCTCGATCTCGGCTGCGGCGATGGTGTGATTACGGCGGCGATTGCGGCCTTCGCCGGCGATGTGATCGGTGTGGACATCAGCGACCGCAATATCGCCGTCGCCAACCAGTTGCGCGCGCGCCCGAATGTCCGTTACATCCGCGCGGCAATCGAGGAGCCGGAACGGTACGCGGACGGACGGCCCTTCGATGCTGCCTCCGCCTTCGAGGTGCTGGAACATGTCTACAACCCGGCGGCCTTCCTGCGCGACGCGGTCGGGCAGTTGCGGCCCGGCGGCGTGCTGCTCCTCTCGACACCGAACGCCGCCAGCCTGACGCGCCGCCTGAAGCGCCGCTTCCGCCCGCTCGTCCGCCGCGTCGGGTACGCCGACGCCGACGCGCTGATTGAGGAGCACCACCGCGAGTACACCCTGCCGGACCTCCGCCGCCTCGCGCGCGACGCCGGCCTGACGATCATCAAGGAAGACGGCGTCGTGCTCCTCCTCCCCTTCCCGAACACATTGGAACGGATCACCCAGTGGCACCCGATCCACGCCCTCAACGTCCGCTCCGGCGGCTGGTACCCTCCCCTCGCCGCCGAGTGCTACCTCGCGGCGCGGAAGGGGAATTGAACCACAGAGGCACAGAGAACACAGAGAAATACGGAGAGGAGGAAAGCACATAATACCTTCTCGTCCCCTCTCCCCATCTGTGTTCCCTCTCCGTGTTCTCTGTGCCTCTGTGGTTCAATAGGTTATGCGGATCACCGTGCTGTCGCTGAATATCTGGAATTATCGCGGCGGATGGGCGGAGCGGCGGGAACGGATCGCGCGGGTGATCCAGGAGGCCGGGCCCGATGTTGTGGGGTTGCAGGAGGTGCGGCGGGACCCGCGCTATGCACATGGCGTCGATCAGGCGGCGCAACTGGCGCGGTTGACCGGATTGCGCCACATCTACGCACCGGCGATGCGCTACTGGCGCTGGCCGCGCATCGAGGAAGGGCTGGCGATCCTTACACCGCACACCATTCTCCATCACACAGCCGTTCCTCTCCGCTGGGACCCTACGAACCGCGCCGACCCCAACCGGCGCATCGCCCTCCACGCCACGCTCGCCTTACCCGATGGCCCGACGCTCGATTGCTGGGTGACGCACCTCAATCAACGACCGCCGATGCGCGACGCGAGTGCCGCCGTGTTGGGCACTGCAGTGCGCGCGAGTGCGTCGCCGCTCCTGATAGGCGACTGCAATGCGCGCCCTGAAACGGCGACGATCACCATGCTCCTGAAGGATGGTTTGCGGGATATGTGGGGAGAGGCCCATCCCGACGACCCCGGCGGCACCTATCCGGCGGAGGCGCCGACGGAGCGCATCGATTACCTCTTCGCCGGGCCGGGCTGGACAGTCGAGCGGATGGAGCGGGTCGGCACTGGTGCGCGCTCCCTCTCGGACCACTGCGGCCTGCTGGCCGTACTGTCGTTTACGCGATGATCGGGCCGCCGATGGCGAGGAAGTCGAGCCAATCGGCGCTGTCGTTGATGAGACCGTGCGGCGTGCCGATGGGGACGTAGACGGCATCCCCCTCGCGGATCGGGTGGCGCTCCGCGCCGAGGAGCACGGCCCCGGCGCCACCGACGATGTAAAAGACCTCTTCGTGATCGTCGTGCTGATGCGGCTCGTGGGAGGCGCCGGGCGCGAGGCGCGAGCGATTGATGAACTGGAAGCCGTGCAGCACCGGCGCGCACCCGGCGCGGGAGACGTGTTGGAGCAGGCTACGGCTCTCGCCCTGCAAATGGGCGACCTTCGCCTCGACATCCCGCCAGTTAACGATCGTCATCGCGCCCCCCCCGCCATGAAGCGATGCTTCAGTTGCACCGGGTCCCACCCGTGCCGCACCGCGCTGTTGCCATCGGCGATCCGCACGACGATCACCGCCGGGCCATCCGTTGCGAGCGCATCCACCACCGCCTGCTCGAACGCCTCGGCGGTCTCGGGTGCCGCGACGTGCGGGATGCCCGCGCCACGGGCAATGAGCGCTAGGTCCGCTCCCTCAGCGGCCGCGTTCCGCTGCGAGCCGGTGAGGGCATAGGTGCCATTGTCCATGACAACGAGGAGGTAGCGGTGCGGCCGCATCCGCGCGATGGTGGCGAGGGAGCCGAGGTTCATCAGCACGCTCCCCTCCCCCTCAAGCACGACGACGCGCTCGTTCGACCGGGAGAGCGCGTAGCCCAGGCCGAGCGACGACGCCAGTCCCATCGAGCCTAACATGTAGAAGTTCTGCGGCCGGTCCCCGGCGGCGAAGAGGTCGAACCCCGCGTTGCCGATCCCCGCGAAAACCGCCTCGTCCGTCAAGTGCGCCAGCACCCGCCGCGTCAGGTCCAGCCGGTCCATCGGCTCAATCACTCTTCCGCCTCCACATACGCGAGATGCGCTAATAGAGTATCTGTTGTCCAGGTGGCGATCCCGCAGCCGAGAAAGTCAGCGTCGCCTGTCCAAATCGCCGCTTCGTTCGGGCCGTATGTGAGCGCAAGGGCGACCGTATGCCAATCGTCAGGGTCACGAGGGATGCGCATTCGCGCGACAGTCTCGTGCGAGACATAGAAACCCTCCGGCATAACTGCGATACGTTGAGTCACGAGCGCCATGGCTCCGAACAAGAAGAACTCGACGCGTTCTACGCCCTGTCCGTTGTGTACGAATCGTCCGGTCAACCGCTTACGCAGTTCGTGTTCCGCTTCACCCCACGTATACGCAGCAATCGACAGTTGCAACTCGGAATGTGCGATCAACGCTTGCCCGCGCGAGTGCAAGAGTTCCGACACGAGCACGTTCGCATCAATGACAAGGCGCATCGGACGGCTTCGTGAGATCCAAGAAGTCTGCAAGCTCCTCTTGAGTCATTCCACTCTCATCAAGCAGACGATCAACCGCCGCATTGAATTGCTCCAATGCGCGCTGCGTCTTTTCTTCGTTATAGGGATGAACCGGAATATAGAAGCCTATTGGCTGCCCGTGCTTCTCTACTGAGAGTACCTCATTACCGGAAAGATACATTGTTGCCTTGTCCCGAAACTCTCGCACACCGACATGACGCATGGCATCACCCCCATTGTGACCACGTTGTGACCACAAATATA
The DNA here is from genome assembly GCA_051002645.1 of Thermomicrobiales bacterium. Lineage (GTDB taxonomy): Bacteria > Chloroflexota > Chloroflexia > Thermomicrobiales > JALYUS01 > JALYUS01. Next base: position 4,683 of record JBPCMC010000279.1, on the reverse strand, counting down.
TCATGCCGCTCGGAGGTGGGCAAGCGGCTTCACTTCTTCAGCGTATCGAGATAGACGATGAAGTCCATCATGCCGGGGGGGTGGCCGTACTCGGTGAGGATGACGGCAACCTCGCTGCGGTGTTGGGTTCCGTGGTTTACCTGATGGAGCATCTGCTGCCAGAGCGGGTAGGCCATCGACTCGTTCCGGCTGTTGACGTAGCGGCAGATGCTCTCCAGCGCCGCGTCGTCCACCCGCGCGACGAAGGCGTGGGTCTCCTCGTCAATCACGTCCCAGCGCGTCCGCACCGCCGCGATGTCGGCATACGCGGTGGGATCGAAGTGCGGCGGGTTCGGCTCGCCCCGCCAGCGCACGAGCCAGTTCCACTGCGCCCACATCGTATGGACGAGCGTATCGCGCACCGAGGAGAAACTGGCGCTCCCCGGCGCGACGAATTGCGCGTTCGTCAATTGCGCCGTCGTCGTCAGGATGCGTTCATTCGCCCAGGTGTTGTAATCGTAGAAGGTACGGATCAGGTCGGTCTTCATCAAGCCTCCTCTGGATGCGGCGCGTTCATTCCGTACGCGGTGTGCGGGGCCAGGCATAGGCGGCAACCGCGATGCCGCCGACCGCCAGCACCGCACAAAGGAGCCAGTGTTTGAACCATGGATGATTCTCGACGATCGCCACCCAATAGATGAAACCCGCGAGGCCGGCGATTGCGACGATCAATGCCGCCACCGCAATCATCCAGCGCTGCTGCACCGTGAGCCGTTCCATATCGGGCGCTCCTTCTCTCTACTGCCTACGTTCTATCGCTATCATAGCGCATGCGGCGAGGCGAAGCGCCACATGGCTCGAAGTGGCGCGCTGATGTCCGGTGCAGGTCGATCGAAGCACACGGTGGGGATACCGTTACTGGTCACTCAGGTGTTTTACGTGTGGAAAGTGCGACATCGCCGCTTTCACAAATCGCGTGTCGTCCGTCCAGTATTCGCACTGCTCGCGCTCGGCGAGTGCGAGGTAGCAAGTGTCGTAGGGCGTTTGTTGCCCTGCGGTGTCGGCCATAGGATGGTGTTCAAGAGCGTCTTCGCGCCGTCGAGCGTTATCTCTCCCCTGCGGGCGCGGCGGTAGAGGACGTTCGCCACCTCGCACGCGAACCACGAGGGCGCGATAGGTTGCAATCGTGCCGCGACCCATCGCGCGAGGAGGAACTGAGCGTCAGCAGATCCCTCTTCGCTCAAGACCCATTTGCACGCGACGCTCGCATCAACGACGACCACACCCGCAGGGGCACTCATTCACCCTTACCCCGCGCCTCGCGCGCCTCACGGATGACATCGGTCGAGTTCTCGCCGGTTTGCTGCTCTCCCGTGATCTCCTCACGAATAGCGACTAATTTGGCGAGCACATCCTCCGGGCGGTCCGATCCGGCCCATTGCTGCCAGGTAGGTAGTTCCGCTGTCGTGTCGGCGCGCTGCTGCATGACCAACGCGGTCAACTGCTCGACCTTGCGATCCAACTCATCCACTTTCTCCTCCAATCGCGCCTCGTGTGATTCGGCAACCACGAATCCGCGTGCCAACCCCGGCAGGCGTGGAGTCACGAGAGAAGCGGGAGCGAGTGGATCGTCCTTCCGCATCAATGTCGTGGACTGGTCTTCCTGCCGTTTGAGCATGGCGACATGCATCGCTGCTCCGGTGTCGCTGAGACCTACGCTACCCGACTGCCCGCTATATACGTCTTGTTGACCTATCGTTCCACGCCGGAGTTCGTCCAACCGTTCCTCTCGGCGCAGCCATGGAGCGGCAACTCCGCCCTCCTGTACCGCCCTGATTTTATCCTGATCACGCATAGAGTCGTGGGACGAGGCCGGGAAAAGTTTCTGCTCCCGCTGCCGCATGGCTTCGACAGATCCTATGCCCGCACTATCAGTAGCAGATCCCGGCATCGCGGCCCCCCGCGCAATATCGTCGCGCCGACGTCGTTCTGTCTCCCACTCGTCGCGTCGCCGGAGTTCCTCTTGCCATGCATCATCGCCGTCCATTTTCGCCGTGGCCCGCTGGGCGTCTAAATTTCCGCCTTTTAGCATCTCGTTCCGAGCCGAGATGCCCCCCATCGCTTGCTCTTGGGTCTTGCTCATAGACTCTTCCGTTGCGTTGATGATTTTCGCCCCGTGGCCCGTATATGCTGGGGAGGTTTTCTCAGTGGCATGGTCCATTGCGGAGACGAAATTCGCCCCATAGCCCGCTTGAGCGGTCGTGATATTCTCCGCAGCGCGGCGGGCGTCCTCGCTGTAACGATGCCATTGTTCTGCCATGGTTTCCGCTGGTCCGGCAAGACCGATGAGTGCCCTCTGTGTTGCTATCTCCTGTTTGATCAAGTTTATTTGCTGCGCGACGACAGCGGGCACGTCAAATGCGGGGTGCAGTTTCATCTGGTCGCGCATCTGTGCGACCGCGCTCTGGATACCCGTCGCCCCGTCCACATGCCGTGCTTGGGCGGCGAGGTCGTCCACCGCTGCACGGAACTGGCGCTGATCCTGAAGAACCTGCCGCTGGAAGGCGTATCGCTCCACCTCACTCGCGTCGAGCATGAACCCGTTCACGCTCTCCTCAGCACGCAATTCGCCCCGCTGGATCAGGCGGCGGACATGTTCGCGGGAAAGGCCGAGGCGTTCGGCGGCCTGCGAGGTCGAAATGTCGTGTGGAAGCGTCGGCATAGCGATACTCCTATCCGAAGCGACGAGAAGTGCCGCTACGAGGAGTATAGCAGAGAAGATGTGGCGATACAACTTTCGATGTGTTGTTGCCACATACGATCATCACAAGCGATTCACTGGCCCGCTCATATCTCTATGCTTCCTTCTTCCCGCCCGAGAGCAAAGACGAGATGATGAAGGCGACAGGCGCATTCGTTAGGTGGGCGGTAGTGAGGCCGTAATCCAGCGTGCGCTCCAACGTGTCGGGGCGGTCGAGGGTGTGATGTTGGATATCGAGCGCGTCGAGTATCTTGGCGGTGCCCTGACCCATGCCGCGCTGCGCGGGGTTGAATTCATTAAGCGTGCCCCGCCCAGCGATCACCATGACGAGTGGCAATTGGTACGGCACGACCAGCGAGCCGAGCGCGTTCGGGCAGTTGCCGAAGCCGCTCGTCTGCATCAGGAGCGCGCCGCGCGTCCCGCCGAGCAAGCCCCCGGCGACAATGCCGACGCCCTCCTCCTCCCGCGTGCAGGAGACGGTCGTCACCGCCGCGTCCGCCTCGAAGCAGCGGATAATCGGCGCGACGATATTGTCCGGCACATGCGCGACGAGCGTAATCCCCGCCGCCCGCAGGCGCTCATAGATCACCGTGCTCCACATTGCTGGAACCCCCAAACCGATTGAACCGCAGAGACGCAGAGAGCACAGAGAACGTAGAGAAACACAAAAGAGGAAAATGCACTGTCCGGGTATCATGCAATCCTGTTCGGGGGCCGTCAAATTGTACGCGCGATCTGACGCAAAATACGGTCGTATTGTCGATAGGCTTCTCGGGCGTCGGGAAGGGAATACAACGTCCGTTCGACTTCCGTCGCGCGGATGTCGTGGCATAGACATTGCGATACTATGAGGCGTAATCCTCTTCCCCTTCCCCTGGTCGGCGCGGTCCCCACCCGCCCGGCCCCCTTCTTTTAACGAGGACTGAGGACTGAGGACTGAGGACTGAGCGTCCACCGCGCTCGGTCCACTGATTACTGGCTACTGACTACTCGCTATTTTCGGTGGTACGATAGAATCCGCATTGGCTGTACGGAAAAATGAGCAGGAAGGGGAAATGTGCGATGCTCCAGTTCGAGACCACCAACCGCGTCTTGCAGGAAGAGCGGCTCTTCGCGCCGTCGGACGAGATGCGTGAGGGCGCGAATATTACTAAGTACATGCGTGCCAAGGGTTTCCAGACCTACGAAGACCTCCATGCATGGACGATCGAGCACCCGGAGGAGTTCTGGGCGGAGATGGCCGAGGAACTTCATTGGTTCTCGCCGTGGGAGCAGGTGCGCGACTGGCAGTTCCCCTACGTCAAATGGTTCACCGGCGCGACGACGAACATCGTCTACAATTGCCTCGACCGGCATCGCGGCACGCATGTCTGGAACCAGATCGCGATCTACTGGGAGGGCGAGAGGGGCGAGACGCGCTCCCTCTCCTACGCCGATCTCTGGCGCGAGACAACCAAGTTCTCCGATGTGCTGACGAAACTCGGCCTGGGGTTGGGCGACAAGACCTGCGTCTACATGCCGAAGATTCCCGAACAGTTCGTCGCGATGCTCGGCACGACGCGGATCGGCGCGGCGCACTCGGTTGTCTTCTCCGGCTTCTCGTCCCAGGCGCTGCGCGACCGCATCCAGGAGGGCGAGGCGAAGGTCGTCATCTGCGCGGACGGCTACCAGTACCGGGGCAAACTGGTCGATCTCAAGGCGATCGTCGATGCCGCCGTGCGCGAGTGCCCGACCGTCGAGCACGTCATCGTCGTCAAGCGGGCGGGCAACCCGGTCAACTGGGTGCAGGGGCGCGATCTCTGGTACGACGACCTGATGAGCATCGCCAAGCCGGGGATGCCCGCAGTCGAGGTGGACAGCGAGACGCCGCTCTACTACCTCTACACCTCCGGGTCGACCGGCAAGCCGAAGGGGATCGTCCATACCCACGGCGGCTACATGGT
>JBPCMC010000278.1:0-8522 GCA_051002645.1 Thermomicrobiales bacterium | reverse complement strand
GGAGTGGGGGGAACGATTACGGTGGTCGCACTGGCGACGGCGGCACCAGGAGCGGGCGCGACGCGGCCACTACGCGCGCTGGGTGCGCCTCCATCCACCCTCATGAAGTGCGGCTGTAGTAGTAGGCCGCTCGCACATCCTTGATGACGGCGCGGAGCGAGGATGCGGGGGTGGCAATCTCGAAGTCATCGCCCACCCGGTGGCCGAGCAGGGCGTGGCCGACAGGGGATTCATTGGAGATCTTTCCCTGCCGGGGCTGCGCCTCGAGCGCGCCGACGATCGTATAGGTCACTTCGTCGCCGCCGAGTTCGAGCGTCACCATCGAGCCGACGCGCACAACGCTCGCGTCGATGATCGGTTCATCGGTGACGACGGCGTGCTTGATGAGGTATTCGAGCTCGCGGATGCGCGCCTCGATCATCCCCTGCTCCTCGCGCGCCGCGTGATAGCCCGCGTTCTCCCGCAGATCGCCCTCCTCGCGGGCGCGCTGCACAACACCGGAAATCTCCTTACGCTTCACCTTCGTCAACTGGTCATATTCCGCCTGCAAGGCGACAAACCCCTCCTCGGAGACGGGGATATGTTTCTTCGGCGATGCCGATTGCGCTTTCGCCTTCTCGCGGCGCAGTTTCGCCGCATTCTGTCGCTGGGTCGTACTCATATCAGCCCCTTCTTCGGAGATCGCCGGATGCCGTCGTACATCCCATTGTAGCCACTATCCAGGGCGATTGGCAAACGCCGCAGTCGGCTTCCACACCGGTGTCAAATCTGCCTCTTTCAGCCAGGCGGTCAGTTCCTCGTCGCCGTTGGGCACGCGGACGATGGCGCGACCGTCGGGGAGCATCGCGACGGTCGCGCCATGCGTGCGGGCGAGGGCGACGGCCTCCGCGAGCGATTCCGCGTCGTCGGCGGAGAGTATGACGGCGGCTTCGAGGACGACGCGGCGCACGGCGCGCACCCAGTCGTCGAGCGTGACGCGGACGGCGTCCGGGAGCGGCCCGCCCGTCCGGCTCTCCAGGAAGCGGATCACCTGGTCGAAGGCCAGGCCGCGCCGGAGCGCGCCGCGCAAGGAGGTGGCGGTGATCCGGTAGGCGCTGACACGGTCGAGCGTCTCCGCCTCGGCGAGGGCGAGCAGCGGCCAGAGATGCGATGGCTCCCCGTTCAGCACGAGCACCGTGAGGTCCGGCTGGATGGCGAGCGGCGTCGCGCCGAAGGGCGAGATCACCGGCTCGCGCCCGCGACCAAGCAGCCACCAGCCAACGTCGGTCAGTTGCACCGCCTCGCCCATCGCCGCGTTGCCCCATGTCACTATGCCGAACCAGGTCAGCGCCGTGCGCAGCGTTGCGTCGATGCACGTCCGTGTCAGCGCGGCGCGGTCGGGCGTCGTCTGCCCCACCGCGCTGGCGGCGGTGAACTCCTCGCCGAGCAGCGGCGGGCGTACCCGCGCAAGGCGCGCGAGCAGGTTGTCCACCATGTACCAGTGTCCCGGCTGGCAGGCGGCGAGCGCGTCGAGGAGGCGACCGCGAAAGGCGGGCCAATCGACGCCCCAGAGTTGGATCGCCGTTCCTTGCCCCTCCACCCAGCCCGCCAGCCCGCGCCAGGCAGTGAAGAGTTCCTTCGTTTGGGGCGCAAAGCCGACCTTCGCCCATGCGACCGGATCGCTCAGCGCGATGATGCGCCGCCCTTCCTCGTCGCGCTCCGTCAGCAGCCCGCGCGCGCGGGCGAGGGTGCCGAGGAAGGCGAGCGACGCGCTCGGTGGGATGGCGCCGTCGCCGGTCGTCCAGAAGCGCGGGGCGACGCGCTCCGCGAAGGCGTGATCGTCCGCCAGCGCGGCGAGGCCGCCGCTCGGCCACCGTGCGGGCTGGCTTTCGACCAGTCGCAGGAAGGTCAGCGTATCCCAGGCGAGCGCGTACGGATGCCGCCAGCCGTGCAGCGGCTCGGCGGAGACGGCGGCGAGCGGCGGCAACGGCAGCTGCTCCATCGCGGGCGTGCGGAACTCGGCGGGCATCAGCAGCACGCGCTCGCCCGACGCCCAACCGTGCCAGACGAGCAGGCTCTCGGTCAATTCGGCGAGTAGCGCGCGGCGATCGATCAGCCGGTCCGCCCCGGCGAGCGACGCCGCGTCGTCGAGCGGCAGCGGCCCCTCTTCTTCGCGCAGCGCCGCCACGACGCGCCGCGCTCCCGGCGAGAGCGCCGCCTCGACATCGGTCAGCGCGCGGGGCGTTCGAGCGCGGCTATGCAGCGCGTGGACGAGCCGCTCCCGGTCGCCCGGTCGGAGTGACGCGGGCGTATCCGCGACATGCCAGAGCCGCGCCGCGCCGAGCAGCACATCGCCGTCGGCATGTTCCAGTAGTTGATTGATCGTCGGGGTCTGCGCCTCGCCGTGCTGCCGGTCGCGGATCGAGCGGGCAATCAGGCTGGCGATCTCGCGCGGGAGGTAGAGGATGCCCGTCGATTGCCGGTGGAGGATCGCGAAGCGCCGGAGCACGGCGAGCGCCGCGTTGAGGTCGAGCGGGTCGAAGCCGGTGCGAGTCATCAACTCCTCGCGCGCCAGGCCGTCGCCGGGGTCGAGCGCGAGCAGTCCGGCCAGGTCGCGCGCCTGCGCCGGTAGTCCGTCTAAGACATCCTCAATCGTCCAGCGGTCGGTCATCGCCTGATAGAGCAGGGCGACATTGTCGGCGTGGGTGCGCTTCGTCAGGCGGACATCCCACGACTCGGCCGCCGCCTGAATATCGGCGGGCGGGGTGTCCATCAGCAGGGTGAGCAGGCTGCGTTTCATCGTTCCCGTCCGTGCGTCTATCGGGGTGTCCGTTCATGCCATTGTACACCGCGCGCCAATCCGTAGTATGCAGTATTTCCATACCCGGCGAAGGCAGTGATAGCAAGGGAAATTGGCGGGCGAAAAGATTGCGCGAATGGGCGGGATATGATACACTGCATGGAGTAGAACAAGCGTTCCGTTGCGGCTCCAACGGAGTGAGCACATCTCCCCCGGAGAGACAGGAATTGACATGGCGACGGAGACATCGGATAAACGGTCGTTCGGTGCGAGCCGGAACGGTGCAGGGAAGGAAGGAAACAACCCCATGCCAACGAGCACGAATGGCGTCGAGCGCGCGGCGAGCGTGGATGATCGGCGGAAAGCCCTCGACACGGCGGTCTCGCAGATTGAGCGGGCATACGGCAAGGGTTCGATCATGCGGATGGTAGACGTCTCGAACAAGATGCAGGTCGAAGCGATCCCGACGGGTTCGATCGCGCTCGACCTTGCGCTGGGCGTCGGCGGCATCCCGCGCGGGCGGATCACCGAGATTTACGGCCCGGAGTCGAGCGGCAAGACGACTCTCTGCTACCACGTCATCGCGGAGGCGCAGAAGATGGGCGGCATCGCCGCCTTCGTCGACACCGAGCACGCCCTCGACCCCTCGTACGCCCGCAAGTGCGGCGTCGATCTCGATAATCTCTACATCTCGCAGCCGGACACCGGCGAGCAGGCGCTGGAGATCACCGAGACGCTCGTCCGCTCCGGCGCGATTGACGTGATCGTCGTGGACTCGGTCGCCGCCCTCGTGCCGCGCGCCGAGATCGACGGCGACATGGGCGACGCGCACGTCGGCCTCCAGGCGCGCTTGATGTCGCAGGCCCTCCGCAAACTGACGGGCGCGATCAACCGCTCCCGCACCTCGGTCATCTTCACGAACCAGTTGCGCATGAAGATCGGCGTGATGTTCGGCAACCCGGAGACGACCTCCGGCGGTCGCGCGCTGAAGTTCTACGCCTCCGTGCGGCTGGAAATCCGCCGCGTGGACAGCATCAAGAGCGGGACGGACATCACCGGCAGCCGCTCGCGCGTCAAGGTCGTCAAGAACAAGGTCGCGCCCCCTTTCAAGCAGGCCGAGTTCGACATCATGTACGCCGAGGGTATCTCCGCCGCCGGGAGCGTCCTCGATGTCGGCGTGGAATTGGGCGTCGTCCGCAAGAGTGGCGCATGGTTCTACTACGGCGAGGAGCGTGTCGGCCAGGGCCGCGAGAACGCCAAGGACTTCCTCAAGGCGCACCCTGAGATGCAGGATGAAATCTACCGCCGCATCCTCGGCATGGCGGACAAGGCCGCCGAGGACTTCAACATCGGCGTCACGACCGCCGGCGATGACGGCGCGCTCGACGAACTCGGCGACGACGAATAGGGTAACGGTCCTCACCCCCCGGCCCCCTCTCCATCGCCGTACAAACCTTTCTATTCCGTGGTCTATGGGCGATGGAGAGGGGGATGAAGCGGACGTACGTAGGGACATAGCACATCAATCGTTCCCCTCCCCTCTCCATCGCCGTACAAACCTAATCGATACCCTGCTCCCGCTGCGATGGAGAGGGGCCGGGGGTGAGGATCATCAATGACCGAGACAACGACCCAGGCAGCGGGGGCAACCGTGCGTTCGGTCGCCCCCGTCGGACGTGATGGGCAGGAATTCACGGTTGCGTTCGACAGCGGCACGACGCTGAGGCTGATGGCGACGGTGATCGTGGAGTTCGGCATCCGGCCGGGGAAGACGTTTCAGGCGGGCGACCTCGATGCGCTCCGTCATGCCGACGTGCGCCAGCGGGCGACCGAGGCGGCTGTCCGCTATCTCGGCATGAGACCCCGTTCCACCCACGAAATCCGCGACTATCTGCATCGCAAAGGATACTCGCCGGAGACGGTCGATACCGCTGTCGGTCGGCTGACGGCGCGCGGCTATCTGGACGATGCAGCTTTCGCCCAATGGTGGACGGAGAACCGCGCGCAATTCCAGCCGCGCGGCCCGCATTTGCTCCGACAGGAACTGCGCAAGAAGGGCGTCACCAGCGAGACCATCGACGCGACGCTGACCACGCAAGCCGAATCCATCGACACCGATGCGCAAGCGCTGGCGTTGGCGCGCGGGAAACTGCGGTCGTTCCATAAGAACGGCCTCGAACCGGATGTCATCTACCGCCGCCTCTCGGGGCTGCTCGGTCGGCGCGGCTATGGCTACGATACGATCCGCACCGTCCTCCGCATCCTCCGCGATAGCGGCGAACTTGATGGTGCGGACGTCCTCGGCGCCGAAGTCTGAGAATAGCGGATTCCGCTCCCGCACCCTCACCAAACCCCTCAGATTCCTCATATTCTTTCGCATGTGCGACATGATTGTGGACTGATGTGAATTATTTCAGAACGAGAGCGCGATACCCGTCACACATTAATGCCCGTGAACGTTCTGATCGGTGGGACCGCAGTTGCGGGCCGACCGGCAACTGGCATCGCGGGAAATAGTCCGCGAATTCATTAGGGGTTCGGGTGGGAATCGCACGGCAAAGGCGCGACATGCGCAATCACACCTGTCTACGTCTCGCTCTGCGTCGGTCGCTCGCGACGGTCGTGTTGCTCGGTCTCCTGCTCGGCAGTGGCGTGCAGATCGGCGCTGCCTCCGGGCAAGTGACGCTCTCGGGCGTGTTCAGCGTCGTGATCGGCGATCCGCCGCCCGGCTCCGCGCTCCCACCGAAAACGACCTATCGGCTGACCGATGCCGCCGGCAAGACGACGGAACTGCGGCTGGATGCGAAGGTCCTGCAGGCCGCCGGTGGCAGCCTCGCGCTCAATCGCACCCAGGTGACAGTGATGGCGGCACCGGCCACGACGACCACGCAGGTCGGCGGAAGCACCCCGGTCGTCGTGCAATCAATCGCGCCGGAGGGCAAGCGCATCGGCGTCGCCGGCCCCGGTAAGCAAGATGTGACGATGGGTGCGCAGCCGTTCATCAATGTCCTCTGCCAGTTCCCGAACACCGCCGGTCTTCCCGTCAACCCTGTCACCCCTGCGGACGTCGAAAGGCTGATGAGCGCGACCTATCCCGGTCTGGGCGACTTCTTCGCGCAGACCTCGTTCAACAACATCACCCTGACCGGGACGCAGACGACCGCCTGGCTCACCATGCCGCATCCGGAGTCGTTCTACCCCTCGATCGGCAGCGCCAACGGGCTGTCGGACGCCGACTTCACGAGCCTCGCGCAAGACTGCGCGGGCATGATTCCTGGCGACGTGGACATGACGCCGATCAAGGGTATCAATCTGCTCTTCAATGACCTCCCCGGTCCGTATGCCTACGGTGGGCAGAAGCAGATAGTGACGATCCACCGCGTCCAGGCTAAATGGTCCATGACCTGGATGCCGCCGTGGGGCTACTCGGTTCAGCCCGATAACACCGGCGGGCAGACCGTCCTCGCCCACGAGATGGGGCACGCCTTCGGCCTGCTCCACTCCGCCGGCCCGGACGGCACGGTCTACAAGAACGCCTGGGACGTCCTCAGCGATACCTATTCATACTGCGGCCTGCCGAACGCGACGGACCCGACCTACGGCTGCCTCGGCCAGCATATGATCGCCTACGACAAGGACTTCCTCGGCTGGATTCCCGCCGGCCAGAAATTCAGCTACGCCGGTGGGGAGCAGACCCTCACCCTGGGCGCATTGGCTGATGCCTCCGTCGTGGCTCCGAACTACTATCTCGCGGTCATCCCGCACGCCGGGACGACGACGCAGTTCACGACGATTGAGTTCCGGCGGCTGCTCGGCTACGACCAGAAATTGCCGGGCGCTGCGGTGATCATCCACGAGGTGGACACGACGCGCGAAGACCCCGCCCGCGTGCAGGGGGCGAACGGGAAGGCCGGCGCGATGTTCACGGCGGGCATGGTCTACAAGGCGCCGAACAGCGGCGCGATGGTATCGGTCACGGCGATCGGCGGCACGACCGCAACGGTAACGATAGGGCCAGTGCCGAATTCGCTGCCGGGAGTGAAATTGCCGGGACCGACCGTCGGTGGCCCGCCGTCATCCTTGCCCGTCTCACCGAGGCCGGTGGGAGCGCCAGACGTGACCGCTCCTAGCCCCCTGCCATCACGCCGCCCCTGAGCCAGCAAATGAAATCGTGTGGCCCGGACGAGTCCGGGCTGCATATTCGTCCAACGATCGACCCCAACTTTGCACGAAGATAGGTCGCATCTCGTAGGGGCGGTGCTCGAACCGCCCCATCGGCGTCAATTTAGGCATTGCAGGAGCGGGAGGGCAAGCAGTTGGTCGGCGGTGGCGGGACGCGTACGCCGTTTGCCCACCTGCCCCGCACTCGCCAAACAGGTAGCGAGGGTGTGCAGGGCGGTCACCAATCGCTCCCACCAGCGACAGGCGAGCAAGAGGGCGAAGGCGTGTTGGCGCACCATTGCTGCCGCCTTGACCCTGCTACGCCGCGGATCATCCCCGCCGCGCAGCAGGAGACACCAGTGCGCGACGAGCATCGCCACCAGTTTGGCATAGACTTCGGTCAGGACGCGGTACGGCTGCGCGCTGCGCGAACAGTCCACCCGCCCGCCGCTCTTCCACTGTTTGAAGAGCAACTCGATCTGCCAGCGCAGGCCGATCAACACCTGTGCCTCGTCAAGGGTCAAGTGGTCGGGCGGCACGGTGGTCAGCCAGGCATCCCACTCAGCGCGGGCGAGACGGGAAGCGCGGATCGTGTGTCCTTCGCGCTTGGCCTCCTTGCGCCAGCGACGACGGCGTTGTGCAGCGGTCGCGGCATCAACCCGGATCGCCAGCAGACGGCAGGGGACGCGGGCAGTCGTGCCAAGGGTGACCGTCATGTCCACCCGCTCCCCGCGCACCGTGGCGAGCAGATCGCCGACCGCTTTCCCTGGCTGTGTGCCGACGAAGACGAGCGGTTGGGCGGGGAAGCGACAGAGGAGAAAGACCCGCTGGGCGGTCAGCAGGGGGAGGAGGGTCAGACTGAAGTAGCCTCGATCGGCCAAGCGCAAGGCTCCCGCTGGCAAGGGTGGGGCATCAGCCGCTGCCGCGCGGTCGCTCGTGCGTCCATCGGTCCGGGTGAGCCAGTCGAAGGCACCGGTGGTGAACTCCCAGCGCAGCTGGACTTTGAGGGCGGCGCAGGTATGGGTCGCCACCCGTCCGCCGCAGCCCGACCAGAGCGGGGCAAGCGCATCGGGCAGGGTAATCGTTGTGGAGTCCCAGAGATAGACGCCACAGAAACGGGTCAGGATCGGCAGGGCGAGGGCATCAGCAGCGACGACGGTGCGCACGGCGGTGTCGAGGACACGGCGCAGGCAGTCTGCGGCTTGGGGGGTGAAGCGTTGGACGAGCCCTTGGCGGGAAAGAGGCGCGTCACAGGCGGCAGCGGTCTGGGTGAGGCCGGAGAAGGAGGCGTCGGGATTGCCGAGCCAGCCGAAGACGAGGGCTTGGACGAAGGCGGCACCGGTGAAGGTACGCACGCGGCGGATGAAGCCAGAGTCACGGGCCGCCTGATCGGCAACGGTCGTCAACAGGGGTTGCAGGGTGGTGGCAAGGTCGGCGACACTGACCATCGAACGCTCCTTAGTTGATCTGATGATTCGACACCACCAGCATCACCGACGAGCGTTCTTCTGTCTAAATTGACGCCGATGGGGCGGTGCTCGAACCGCCCATAGGCATCAAGTTAAGGAGGTGACCCGTGTAC
>JBPCMC010000277.1:0-11001 GCA_051002645.1 Thermomicrobiales bacterium | reverse complement strand
TGGCAATCGCACGCGGCATCGTCGAGTTGCACGATGGTCGGATGTGGGCGGAGAGCGAGGCGGGACAGGGCGCGACCTTCCATGTCGTCTTGCCCTGTCCCGTGAGAGGAGAAGAGGCATGACCCTGAAATTGCTCATCACCGAGGATGCACGCGGCGTCGCCGACGTTGTCGCGTTCGGCGCCCGGATGATCTGGCCCGACTGCCAGATTACGATTGCCGCCAGCGGCGTGGAAGCGCTCGACCGGTTCGCGGCAGACCCGGCGGACCTCGTGATCCTCGATGTGACGATCCCGCCGCCCGACGGCTTCGCGGTCTGCCAGCGCATCCGGGAGATGTCCCAGGTACCGATCCTCATGCTGAGCGTGCGCGGCGACACCATCGACAAGGTACGCGCGCTGGATCTCGGCGCGGACGACTACCTGACGAAGCCCTTCGATCACCTCGAACTCTTCGCGCGGCTGCGGGCGCTCGTGCGACGGGCGAACGAATCCCCCGCCGCCGCCAAAGAGACGTTCGCGGCCGGCGATCTCTCCATCGATTTCCCGACGCACGAAGTCCGCGTGCGGGGGGAGATCGTGCGACTCACGTCCACCGAGTATCGCCTGCTCGAAGTGCTGGCGCGGCACGCCGGTACAATCCTGCCGCATCAGTTCCTGCTCGCGCAGGTGTGGGGCGACGAATATATCCGCGATGTCCATTACGTGAAGGTCTTCGTGCGACGGCTGCGACAAAAGCTCGGCGAAATCGCGGACTGCTCCTCCTATATCCAGACCGAGTGGGGGATTGGCTACCGCTTCGTCTCCCCTGCCAAGCGCGTCTAGCGTGCATCGTTCACCGATGTTCACCGATATTCCCCAGGATCGCCGGTGTTGTTCACCGGTACGTTGACTTCTGGCCGCCAGGATTGAATGCGGGAGTAGCCGCACGCGCTGGCATCGTGCCAGACCGATCGGGAACGCAGCGAGGTTGCCTGGCATCCGCACGCTGATCGCCCACATCGTTGTGCGTCATCGATTGTTTGACGGGCGTCGCCGGTGCATCGGCGGCGGCTCCTCCCGCTATTGAAGGAGTTCCATCATGACGTTCACCCCCACCAGACGTCCACTCGTCCGTCTCCTCAGCCTGCTCAGTATCATGTCCATATTCACCCTGCTCTTCACGATCGCCATGCCGGTCGGGGCGACCGATCCCGATCCGGTGCCCCCCTCGGTCGGCGCTGACGTCCCGGCCACCTACTTCGGCCCGACACCGTCCGAGGTGCAGAAGGAGTTGTTCGGCCCCGTCAAGCTCCTCCGAGCCGGTCAGATCGACATGGTGGCCGGCACCATCACCCTCCCGCTCTATCTTGGCAAGCTGAAGGATGGGCGGAACGTCTGGTACATCCTCACGGACACGGATGACAAGGGCAATGCCGACCAACTCGGCTTGAATTGGTCGCCGAAACTGACCTATGCGGCCGTCGATGGCGGGACGCGCACAGGTCATCTCCAGAACGACACGACGCTGGTCTTCGATAAAGGCGCTGTCGACTTCAGCCCCGCGCGGGAAGTCGTACCCGGCGACCAGCCCAATCCCTTCCCGCCAAAGACCGCTAATCCAGGCTCGGTCGGCGATGCCGACTACACGCCCCTCGTGCGTATCGACAATGCCGGCGGTCACATTTACGACGCGCCGATGGTGGCGTTCAACGTCGATGCGAGCCAGATCAACTTCTGCGACGGCAATGTCGACTACACGAAGGTGCATGACCGCGTCGTGAAGATTTGCCCCGGAGCGAATGGCGCCGGCACCGTGACCCTCAAGATCACCCCGATCTTCAGTTTCGGGAAGCCCGCGTTCTACATCAGCACCGATGCGTCGGATCCCGTCCCCGCGACGCTTGACGAGGCAACCTTCGCGCCAGGCATGGCACACATTCAGGTGGGCCGTGATGACAGCGCATTCAGCGCCATCGAGCGCCTCTTCGTCACCACGAATGGCCCGGTTGGCATCGACAACCCGCAACGTCAGGGGCTCTTCAGCGCATTGACTGACAAGACCGACAAAGGTACGCCCGCCCCGCCCCTCCATGTCATCGGCGCTATCCCGACCGTCGGCCTTGATTACAGCCCAATGTGGGACCTCAACCTGGGTGAGTGGACACAGGAAGCGATCACCAAGGGCTATCGCTCACGTCTGATCGATGAATTCCAGTACCTGGCGATGGTTCAGAAAGGCTTCATCACCGGGCCCGGTGGGAAGAAATACGGCTCGACCGGCATCATCGTCAACTGCCCGATCGTCGCGCGAGCCCTGTAAGGGATCCCCTTCGCTCGTACCAGCGATCATCAACGGCGCGTCATTGTGCGGTGTTGCTGCGGGAAACAGGGACCACCTCCCGTGACTCGTGGCAACCCGTCACTCCAGCCCGATACCGGAAAACCGCGCGCCGCCCGGCGCGCACGGAACACCTCTTTGGGATGCGCCGAATCAGGGGGATTACGCTCATGCAGACCGAAATGCGGACGCAGAGAATCGCGCATCTGACATTCACCGGCGTGATCGCCGCGCTCTGGATGACGGCGACGATGAGCACGGCCAAGCCCTCGTCGCAGTCATGGACGCCACCAAAAAGCGGCGGATACAAACGCGGCGCGCGCTGCTACGACAGGGATGGGACAGTGCAGCCGGTGAAGACGGAACAAAACTCCCCAAGCGGCGCGGTAAATATCGCCTTCGTCACCGTCGATGCAACGTGAAGCCTCCGGATGCGCAGCGGCGTGTGGAGACGAGGGGTGGCGCCATGAGCGACGCACGGAACGCCACGATCCTTGTGGTTGGCGATGATGCGCTCTTTGTGCGACTGACCGCCGAGACATTGCGGGCCGCCGGCTATCGCGTCGAAACGACCGGGCGCGATGATGACGTACTCGCATGCATAGCGCGGAGCCATCCCAGCCTCATCATGCTCAGTCTCGTACTCCCCGATGCGGACGGTATCGCACTCTGTCGCCGCATACGGCGGGAGGCCGGTTGCCTGCCGGGTATCTTTCTCATGGGGCATCACACGGCACATGATCTGACCGCCGGTCTCGCCGCCGGCGCGGATGACTACCTCACCAGGTTCTGTCACACCGAGGAACTGCTGGCACGGGTGCGCGCGGCGCTGCGGCGCACGTACGGCGCGGCGGCGCTCTCCAATGAATAGATTCCGTTCGGCCCCCCAGTCGCTCTCGCTCGTCACCATGGGCCATCTCGGCCCCGAGCCTGTTGCGGTCAAGAATCTGCTCGAATGCCTCCCGTACCGCGTGCGGCTTTACCAGGTCGACGATTGTCGCGGCCTCCTCCCCATCTTGCGTGGCGATGTGCCGACCGACCGCTTCGTGATCCTCTCCTGTTATGGTCGGAATTATCGCAACCCCGCGCCGGACGATGGCCCATTTGCGGCGTCAGATGTGATGGATGCGATCGCTCTTCCCGGCAAGATCATCCTCAATCTCGGCTGCCAGACAGGGACGAACGTCTTCGCCACCGCCTTTTTGCGCGGCGGCGTCGCAGCCTATATCGCGCCCACCGGCACCGTTGATGTACTGACGGCGGTGCTCTTCCTCTTCTATCTCTTCTGCTTTCTCGATCAGCGACTCCCCTTACAGGCGGCGGTTGCGCGGGCGTGCGCGAAGGACGCCACCTGCGCGCAATTCACCCTTTCCCTGCCTGTGACGGAAGACCCCGCCGCGTACGATCCGTACGGCGCGCCGCTGCGGGGCGGCGCACTCTTCGCGGGCACTCACTCCGGTTCTCGATGAACTGCTCGCAAATCTTTCCGATGGTAGCCGGGTGCCCTCTGGGCAGATTTCCAGCCTGCGGGCGGGACGCAGGCTTTGGCCCAATGCGGTTCAGATAGCGCCCGTCGCGACCTCGGCCCGATCGGTAGGGGCACCCGAAACTGAACTGTATTGGGCTTTGGCCTACGCTACCATCTACTTCGGTGGCGGCACTTCGGGGTATGCGTCCGGCTCGACCTGATAGGCGTCGGCGAGGCGGTTGGTGCCGTTGAAGACATCGACGACGGCGAGCAACTCGGAGAACATCCGCGTGTCCATGCCGAGTTTGACCGCCGCGCCGGTGTGCGAGTTGATGCAATAGCGGCAGCCATTCGTCGCGCTCACCGCGATGGCGATCAGTTCCTTGGTCAGCGGATCGAGCGCGCCCGCCGCCATCGTCTGCTTCAGTTTGAACCACGTCACACTCAGGTGCTCCGGGTTGACGGCGAGCGCGCGCCAGATGTTCGGCACGAAATCGATACCCTTCGTCGCTTTGATGTCGTCGTACACCTCGCGGACGAGGCCGGTCGCCTCTTCATCGGGGATCATGCGGACAGTCGTCATGCGGTGCGTTCCTTTCTGCTTGTGGAATTCTCGAACCGCGATGATGGTAGCGCAAAAGCGGCTCCGTGTACGCACGGCAACGGCATCATCTTCTCTTCAGGTATCCCTCAGACAATGCTCAGGGTGGTACGCTTTACTGGACGCGGCAAAGCGCGCCCCGGCGGGGCCACTACACCCATCGATAGATACGGAGTGAATGAACGTGAAACGTCTCGGTATCCTCGGCGGATGTCTTGCGTTGGTGGTCGCATTGGCCGTCGCCTTCGGCATCGGCGCGACCTTCAATGGCGGCAACGGCTCACCGCTCACGCCGCAGGTGCAGCAGTTCGCGGCGGCGGTGCCATCAACGACCGGCTCCATCAGCACGGCGACCATCAACGTGCCCGCCGCGCCGAGTGGTGGCACGCTGACCACGGAGCAGATCGTCGAGCGGGTCGGCCCCGCCGTCGTCACCGTCATCAACCGACAGAAGTACATCGCCTCTACCAGAAATCGGGCGACCCCTCCCGGCGGGAACACGAGTCAACCGATTGATACCGGCCTCGGCAGCGGCGTCGTCTACGACAAGGCGGGCTACATCCTCACCAACAATCATGTCGTCGATGGCGCGACGGCGATCGATGTGGAACTCGCGGACGGCTCGCGCGTCGATGCGACGCTTGTCGGGCGCGATCCCTCGAACGATGTCGCGGTCGTGAAGATCGACCCGGTGAAGGTGGCCGCCGTTGCCGAACTCGGCGACTCGTCCGCCGTCAAGCCGGGACAGCGCGTCGTGGCGATCGGGAGCCCGGAGGCGTTGGAGAACAGCGTCACGGAGGGCATCGTCTCCGGCATCAATC
Organism: Thermomicrobiales bacterium; assembly: GCA_051002645.1. Lineage (GTDB taxonomy): Bacteria > Chloroflexota > Chloroflexia > Thermomicrobiales > JALYUS01 > JALYUS01. The sequence continues at coordinate 5,793 of JBPCMC010000277.1, read as the reverse complement.
GCCAGGTCGATGTCTACGTCGGCCTGATCCAGACGGACGCGGCGATCAATCACGGCAACAGCGGCGGTCCGCTGATCAACGCCTTCGGGCAGGTGATCGGCCTCAACACCCTCGGTCTCGCCTCGCAGGGCGACCAGGGCCTGAACTTCGCCATCCCGATCAACAAGGCGAAGCAGGTCGCCGCGACGCTCGTCAGCAAGGGCAACGGCACCGTCATCTCCACCCGCTCCTACCTCGGCGTGCAGGTGGACCCGCTGAACACCGCGAAGGCCGCGCAGTACGGCACGAAGGTGACCCAGGGCGCATATGTCGTCGTGGTCGAACCCGGCACCCCGGCGGAGAAAGCGGGCATGAAGCAGGGCGACGTGATTACCGCCGTCAATGGCACGAAACTCGACAATAAGACGGCGCTCAGCGATGTCCTGAGCACGCTCAATGTTGGCGACAGCGCGATTCTGACGGTGGATCGCAATGGTTCAACCCAGACGCTGACCGCGACGCTCGTCGAGCGCCCAGCGCAAACCCAACCCTGATCGCACACCCTTTTCTCCTCTTCTCCTTCCTCCCGGCCCGGCAGCAACGCCGGGCCGTTTCGTTGCCGCGCGATGCTATACTGCGCACATGAAGACGCTGGATACCGACTTGCTCGCCGAGATGACCCGCCGCCTGGTGGACGAGTTCCACCCGGAGCAGATCATCCTGTTCGGCTCCCACGCCTGGGGCACGCCGAACGAGGATAGCGATATCGACCTCTTCGTCATCGTCTCCGAGAGTGACGAAACCCTGCATCAGCGGATCGTCCGCGCCTATCGCGCCCTCCGTGATGTCCGCACGGAACCGACGGATATCATTGTGAAAACGCGTGCTGAGGCAAATAAGTATCGCGATGTCCACGCATCCCTTACCTGCCAGATCTTCGAGCAAGGGATGATTCTGTATGGATAAGTCGGACTGTGCCACGATCTTGCGGTACACGGACGACATCCTTGAGTCAAGCCAGAACGAGTTCGATCAAGCGCTGCAAGCAGCCGATGATCTCTATGCTTTTGTTCTCTCCCTGGTACCGACAGACGTTCATCCAACGCGATAACAGGAGGTAGCGATGCCGGAAGGACAGCAGGCGGGGCGGGTGGCGATTGTCACGGGGGCGGCGCGCGGGATCGGGCGGGCGATTGCCGAGCGGTTGCTGGTGGACGGCCACCGCGTCGCCATCGTGGACCGGGATGGGTCGGCCGCGAACGCCACCGCGCAGGCGCTCGGCGAGCAGGCGCTGGCGTTGACGTGCGACATCACCGACTCCGCCGCCGTCAATGCGATGGTCTGGCATCTCCATGCGACGTGGGGGCGGGTCGATGTCCTCGTCAACAACGCGGGCATCGTCGGGCCGAACAAACTGCTCACCGAGATTACCGACGAAGAATGGGCACAGGTGCTCGCGATCAACCTCACCGGCGTCTTCAACTGCTGCCGCGCCGTTATCCCACAAATGCTCGCGAACGACTGGGGGCGGATCGTCAATATCGCCTCGATTGCGGGCAAGGAGGGCAATCCGTACCTCGCCGCGTACAGCACAACGAAGGCAGCGGTGATCGGCCTGACCAAGTCGCTCGGCAAGGAACTGGCGACGACCAATGTGCGCGTCAACTGCGTGACGCCCGCCGTGATCGAGACGGAGATCCTCGCCCAGATGACGCAGGAGACGGTCGATTACATGGTCGCAAAAATCCCGATGGGCAGGCCGGGCAAGGTAACGGAGGTCGCCGCCCTGGTCGCATGGCTGGCGAGCGACGAATGCTCGTTCAGCACGGCGGCCGTTTTCGATGTATCGGGTGGACGAGCAACCTATTAGAGCGATTGCTTAATCCCCTCCCGCACTCCCAATATCTACCCATCGTTTAGCCGATTGGGAAGGGATAAATGCGATATGTCATTCGATCGCAAATGATACGAATGGGCGTGCGGAAATGCCCGAATTTGCCCGCCATATTTGACTTTTCCGGCATCCGTGGTATAACTGAGGGTGAGAAGACCTAGTACATACTGTTCGTACTAGGACGAGCGATGCGGGCGAGGAAGCGTCGCCGCACGGAGGAGGAATCCACATGCACAAGTCGGACCTGGTCAAAGCGGTTGCCGCGCACTCCGGCACGAGTGGCCCGGCGGCGGAAAAGGCCGTCAACGCGGTCTTTGAGACGATCAAGGAATCGCTGAAGCAGGGCGAGAAAGTGACCCTCACCGGCTTCGGCACCTTCGAGGTCGCCAGTCAGGCGGCGCGCGAGGGCCGCAACCCGAAGACGAACAGCAAGATCCAGATCGCCGCCCGCAAGCGTGTCCGCTTCCGCCTCGGCAGCGACCTCGACGCCATCCGCTAGTTTCGGAACCTCACCCCCTACCCCTCTCCATTGCGATGGAGAGGGGTGTTTTTCTGTGCAAACGCCATGTCGTGTATCAGAGAGCAATCCCATGTGTTTCTCCACACTTAGCCAAGACATACCCGGTGTCGATTTGCACTTGCGCTGGCAAATAACGACCATCCCCCAAGTCGCGTTCTTCGCCTAAACGAAGCCAATGAGTGTGCTCACTGTAAATTTTGACTATTATTATTGCAAAACGTAGCCTCGAGGAATAGAAGGCTTCAATTGTCTGAAGCTAAAAAGCATACGTGTTCTATTGAAACTTACACTCTGAGGCTGGCTTTCTTTAAACTTGTGACGTAACCTTACAGCATGAAGACTCTCCACTCGGCGTACCGCGTCACGGACCTCGCCGCCTCCCTGGACTTCTACACGGCACTCGGGTATGGCCAAGTCGGTCGCGTTGATGTCGGCGTCGGCGCCAGTCTGACCATGCTCAAGTTCCCCAGCGAGGAGGTGGTCACGCTCGAACTGGTGCATCGGTCGGCCGACGGGCCGGTGGACATCGGCACCGGGTTCAGCCACCTCGTCGTCCAAGTCGACAACCTCAGCGCCACCATGAAGGCGCTATCGCAGGCCGGGCTGAGGCCCGGCCCAGTGGAATGCCCCAGCGGACCGGACGGACCCCAAACCGCATGGCTCACAGACCCCGACGGCTACCGGATTGAGTTGGTGCAATGGACACCTGGGCACGCCGACGGGATCACAGCTGCTGACTTTCGTTAGACCGTCAGTTTACGTCAAAGAAAGTAATTCTTTTAGCCTCATCTAATTTACATAGAGGAGAGAGCAGATAGGTGCCTCTTCTTGGAAGGGAGGCCCTTCACATCAATGACTACAAGGGTGTGGTGCACGCAACGCGAACCCACCAGCCCAACGGTCCGACGAGTGAGAAGATCTGTGCCGGCTGCACGATTGCCCGCGAGCGTGCAGACTCTTGTGACTTAGCCACCTTCCGTTCGGCTTACCAGCCAACCTAAGTGCAAGTAGACGCTGGGTATGTTCTGGCTACGTGTGGTTTCTCCCCCTCTCCATCGCTCTACACAACTGAATCGCACCTCGATCTCGCTGCGATGGAGAGGGGGTCGGGGGGTAAGGTTCGGCTACGTCGCCTCCTGAAACCGGAAGAAACGAATCGCCAGCAGGAAGCAGACGGAGCCGTAAATGACGAGGGCGAGGAGGCTCGGTAGGACGGATGTGAAACCCTTGCCGAAGATCATCAGGTTGTTGAAGCCGGTCATCGCCCAACTGGTGAGCGTGACGCGCGAGACCTGCTGCACCCACGACGGCATCAGAAAGAGCGGGAACCACGAGCCGCCGAGTGCCGAGAAAGTCAGCACCGTCAGCGTCGTGATCGGCTGCAACTGATCGCGCGTCTTGACGACGGAGACGAGCAACATGCCGAGGGCGGTCGTCGCGAAGGCGGTCACGACGATCAGCAGGATCATCCCGGGCACGGAGCCGATGTCGATGTGGAAGAAGAGCTTGCCGACGAGGAAGAGCAGGGCGATCTGGGCGAACGCCCGCACGAACTGCGCGCCCAGTTTGCCACTCAGCAGCGACCAGCGGGAGACCGGTGCGACGAGCAGCCGCTTCCACGTCCCCGCGTCCTTCTCATCGAGGATTGTCCCCGCCCCGGCGCCGACGGCGAAGAGCGCGAACATCAGCGCATAGCCCGGCACGACCTGGTCGTAGTTATTGTCGCTCTGATGCTGCTTCGCTACCTGCGTTTGCAGGTTCAAGGGCGGCTTCTGGCTCAGTTGGACGGCCTGCTGACTCGCCTGCCGCGCGACGGCGCTCGGGTCGGCGGTCGCGCCGCTGTTCCTCACGGCATCCACCGCCACCTGCCCGGCGATCTGGGTCGTCGCGAAGTTCTGGATGATGTCGCCCATGATCCCGCGCACGGCGAGCGCGCGGTAATCGCTGTTGCTCGGCGTCGTCAGGACGGTGATGTCCGCCTGCTTCCCCTGTGCGACCGCGTCGCTCACCCCGGCGGGGATGATCACCGCCGCCGAGCGGTCGCCATCCTCGACCAGTTTGCGGGCGTCCGCCGCGCTCGTCTTCATCTCCACCTTGAGGGTCGGCATCTGCTGCATCGTCGTGAGGATTTGCTGGCCGACCGGCCCCTGATCCTCCGCGTAAACGGGCACATTGACCGTGGTGTTGCCGCTCCCGTTACTCGCCGTCGTGAAGATCGCCCCGATGAGGAGCATCAAAAAGAACGGGATGAAGAGACTGAGCGCCAGCGCGCGGCGATCGCGCACTATCCGCATCAGTTCCTTCCGCATGATAATCATTGCTGTGCGCATCCTAGTGCCCCCTTGCGAAAGAGTTAACCACAGAGACACAAAGAGCACAGAGGGGGAAAGAGAGCAACAATACACGGTCTGACGGCGCCGTCGATTTTCCCGCGTACAATGGTCACTCCCTCTCCGTATTTCTTTGTGTCCTCTGTGCCTCCGTGGTTAAGAGCCGATTTAGTCCCGGTACTGCTTGCCGGTCAGTTGCAGGAAGACCTCGGCGAGGCCATGGGGGCGCTCGACGCGCACGACTGGGGCGGTCTGGTGCGCCAGCAACTCCTCGAGCGTGCCCTGCGCGACAATCTGCCCCTCGTCCATGATGGCGATGCGGTCGCAGAGGCGTTCCGCCTCCTCCATGTAGTGGGTCGTGTAGAGAATCGCCATGCCGTCGTCGCGCAACTTCTCAGTCAACTCGAAGAGCGCCTCGCGCGACTGTGGATCGACACCGACGGTCGGCTCGTCGAGCATCAGGAAGCGCGGGTTGTGGATGACGCTGACGGCGAGATTGAGCCGCCGCTTCATGCCGCCGGAGTATTCAGCGACCTTATCGTCCCGCCGGTCATTGAGGCCGACGAGGGTGAGAAGTTCGGTCGTCCGCGCGCTCAGTGCGGCCCCGGTGATGCCGTAGATTTCACCGAAGAAGCGCATATTCTCCGCCCCGGTCATGTCGTCGTAGAGGGCGATCTCCTGCGGGACGACGCCGATCACGCGCTTGACGGACGCGCCCGCCGTGACCGGCATGCCCGCCACCGTCGCCGTACCGCTCGTCGGCGCGAGGTAGGTAGCGAGCATGTTAATCGTCGTGCTCTTGCCCGCACCGTTCGGGCCCAGGAGGCCGAAGATTTCGCCGCCCCGAATCGCCAGGCTGACGCCGCGCACCGCTTCACGGTCACCAAACTTCTTGTGGAGATCGCGCGCCTCGACGACCGTTTCGGTTGCTACGGGCGCCTCCGTTGTCATCACAATCGCTCCCCTTTCACGTATCTCATCCCTCATATCAGTGGCGGAGGGGTTAGGCCGTACAGGAGTGTCAGACGGAAAACCAACCAAAACCAAATCCTGCCCGGGGAGGCTTGCCA
>JBPCMC010000276.1:0-12242 GCA_051002645.1 Thermomicrobiales bacterium | reverse complement strand
TGCTCGCGGACGCGACCGTGACGACCAAGTCATTTCGTTCCGACGGCCTGATCGAAGATCCGTCCGACGAGGAGACGATTCATGGCACCGCGTGCGCCGAGATCGTCCACGAGATGGCGCCCGGCGCCCAGCTCTCTCTCGTCGCCATCGAGACGCCGGGGGAGTTCGCGCTGGCGACGGCATACCTCGTTCGCAGCGGCGCATCGGTGATTAGCTCCTCGCTCGGCTTCGATGGCTACAACCCGTTGGACGATACCGGCTCGCTCGCCGTCGCCGTCGACAAGGCGCGGGCGGCGGGCGTCTTCGTCGTCAACGCGGCGGGGAACAGCGCCTCCGGCGCCATTGGCAGCGACTCCGACGAGGGGCATTTCGGCGCGACATTCCAGGATGGCAACGGCGACGGATTCCACGACTTTCCCGGCGCGAAGCGCACGGACAGTCTCGCCGTCCGGCTGACGGGGGACCCTTTCTCGATCATCCTGAACTGGAACGATTGGCAGCAACCGGCGCGCGCCGACTACGCCCTCTATCTCTACAACCACGCCGGGCAGGAAGTGGCGCGCGGCGATACTGACCATGTGCGCACGCGCAAATCGCCCGTGCAGGAGATCGACGGCAAGGTGGCGGCGGGCATGTATACCCTGAAAGTGCGCAAAATGCGCGGCACCGACCCCGATCTGCCCTTCAATCTCTACTTTCAGGCGGCGCAACTGGAGATGACGACGGCGGCGGGCAGCCTGACCAGCCCGGCGGACGCACGGGGCGTCGTCGCCGTCGGCGCGGTCGATGTGCGCACCGACACGGTGGAGGAATTCTCGTCTCATGGCCCGACACTCGATGGCCGGATGAAACCCGACCTCGCCGCGCCCGATCATGTCTCCAGCCGCGCCTACGGCGATCGCTTCTACGGGACGAGCGCGGCGACGCCGCATGTCGCCGGGGTGGCGGCGCTGCTGCTGCAAGCCTATCCATCCATGACGCCGGACGCCCTGTTCGCCTTCTTCACGGCGCACGCTCGGCCACCGAAGGGATTGGAGAGCGGCGAAAATATCGTCGGGAGCGGTCGCCTCTTCCTCGATATCGTACCGACAGATGCCAGCCGCGCGCCCGCTCCGGCCCGCACGCCCGGCAACGCGGTCGCCAGCCCGACGCCCTCCCCGCGCATCCACGCACCCGCGACGCCAGCGGGCAATCTCTGAACGGGGCGCGTCCGGTTTACTGCGCGTTGTGCGGCAGCATGTCCGCCAGCGGGCCCTTCTTCGTGTTGGCCGTATTGCCCGTTACCGTGATGCCCGTGTAGGCGCTGCCGTTCGTCAGGTCGAAGGCGACACCGGCGACGCAGCGCGGCGGTGCATAGGTGTCCGTGATCGTGTTGCCAGTGATCGTGATGTTCGACGCGCTCGAATTGACGAGCACGCCGGCGCGGAAGATCTCCAGGAAGGCGAGATTCTGGCCGGGGTTGACGATGGTGTTGTTGGCGACGCGGACATTGTCGAAGAGGCGGTCGCCCGGCTCGGGCAGGCCGATCAAGACCCCGGCGGAGGGCGAGCGTTCGATGGTGTTGTCCTCGATCACCACGCCGGACGTGCCGCCGAGGTTGTGGAGCAGGATGCCGCCGGAGTTGTAATAGAAATCCCCCGGCCTGCCCGCCCCTTCATCCTGGAAGCGGATCGTGTTCTCGGTGATCGTGATGGTCGCCGCGTGCGCCTCCGCCTCGGGGGTGAAGACGACGGAGACGCCGCCCGTGTCGGCGGTGCCGTGCTTCAGTTGGGCGATTTCGATGGTGGTGTTCGTCACCGTGACATTCTTCAGCGTGCCCGGCTTCACCGGCCAGAGCATGATGCCGATCAGCCCGTCCTTGATGACATTATCGTGGCAGACGATGTCGCTGGAGCTATTCCCCTCGAAGTGCGAGCCGACGATATTAATCAGCGTCTGGTAGCCGACGGCGCTATTGTTGAAGATCTTCGCCGGGCCGCCGTGCCCCTCCATGCAGGCCCGCGCCTCGCGGTACGGGTTCGGCGTCGTCTTGAAGCGATTGCCGGAGAGCACGTAATTCATGCCCTCGATGTAGAGGCCGGAGTTGTCGTAGTCCGGGTTGCCGTCCCGCATGACGAAGTGGAAGGAGCAGTCCGTCACCGCGCAGTCGCCGACCTCCTCGCCGTTCAACGAGACTGCCCAGACGCCCGAGTAGGGGTCGAAGCGGCAGCGGCGCACGCGGATGTTGCGCCCGGCGGCGGTATAGAGGAAGGTCTGATAGGTCTGCTCGTCGTGTTCGAGGATGATCGATTCGGCATTGTTGGCGATGTTGGAGTCGAACGCCAGATCCTCGACGATCAGGTTGTCGAGCGCGCCTCCCGGCGTTCCCGGTGCGAAGAGGTGTCCCCAATCGCCGTTGTGATCGGCGATCTTGATGATCGACTGATCGCCCGCCCCGGCGAGACGGAGATTGCCCTTGATCGCGATCCCGCTCGTCCGGGTCGGTGCGACGATATACGTCCCCGGCGGGAAGAGCACCGCGCCGCCGCTGGCGGGGACGGCGTCGATGGCCGCCTGGATGGCGGCGGTGTCGTCGGTCTGCCCGTCGCCCGTCGCGCCGAAGTGCGTGACGTCATTCGTCACGCCGCCCGCAGCCGCCGCGACGCGGTCGATCCCCGACGCGGCGAGCATTACCCCGTAACAGATACCGCCGAGCGTTTGAGAAACATCCGGCGCGAAACCGTGGAGGATACGTTTCCCAATCGATCGGTCATAAAATCTTCCTCGTTCCGCTTCGCGCTCGTATGGTGACGCTGTGCCATCTATGAACCGAAATCCTTCAATGCGAGGAACGCGGGGCGCGGCGACCAGTCTGGCCGCAGGACGCCGTAGCCTGATTTCTCATCACCGGCGCCGCTCGTCACCTGGAAGTTGAGGTTCCAGACGAACATCACGCCCATCCAGTCGTAGGACTGGCCGATCTCCAGCGCCCCGACGAGATAGTCCGCCTGCTGCTGCTCCGTGACGTACGCTGCGCATGCATGGTCTGCGCCGCGCTGCTCCAGCCGAAGTGCGTCTCGCCGATCCGACTGAACATCACATTCTGTCGCGGCCCGTCGAGGCCGATGCCGTCCACATTGAAGCCGACGTTGTCCAGCATGTCCGCCGCGCTCACGTGCTGGACGATAGGCGCGAACGGCGGAGCAGACACAAACGGGCCGATGAGGAAAAGCAGTACCAAAAACGCCAGCAAACGTCGTGAGTGGAACCGTCCGTTCATCATTACCCCTTCACTCCTTCACGCTACGCACCCCACAGCGGCCATAGTCGGCCACGCGCATGAATCGGAGAATCTCCGAGCGGGTGGTGTTTGTTGTACAACTATTCAGCAATGGCGCAGCAGTGGAGGGAGAATGCCCACCGTTTCGTCACGATATCTGGGGTGGGCACGCAGAATGCCCCCACCCCCGCCCCTCCGCCCGCAAGCGGGGGAGGAGAGCCTGATCGGGTGACGGTAAGGCGACGATTGCCACGAATGCGTGACGCGAGGCACCCCTCCCCCGCATGGCGGGCGGAGCGGGTGCCCTTTTGGGCAGGTGGGGTGGGGGCACCCCCGCCGGGGCAATCGCGATGCAGCCCGCTCTACGTCGTTGTGGTGAGCGGCAGATCGACGCGGGTGCGCTCGCGATCGGAAAGTTCGACGGCGTCGAGGATTTCCTGGCAGCGCATCCCGTCGGAGAAGTCGGGCGAGGGCTGCGTGTTGGCGTGGATGGCGTCGATGAAGTTCAGCATCGGGTGCTGCGGGGTGCCGAGGAGGTAGATGGGCGGGACCTTCACGGTGGCGAAGGCATTGTAGCGTGCCTGGCCGCTGCCGAAGCAGATTTGCACCCGGTCGCCGCCCTCGTCCGCCTTCTCGATCTCGTAGATCACCGCGCCCTTCGTGCCGTACAGTTCGATGCGCTGGTAGTTGTTCCGCCCGATGGCGCAGCGGCTGGCGTTGATGACGCCCTCCGCGCCATTGATGAAGCGCGCGTGGAGCGAGACGGCGTCGTCCACATCGACCGATCCGGTGCCGCCGGTCGTCAGCGGACGCTCGGTGGTGAAGGTGCGCAGGTGACCGTCCACGCTGGCGAATTCGCCGATCCACCAGCGGCAGAGGTCGATGATGTGCGAGGCGAGGTCGCCGAGCGCGCCAGTGCCCGACTCCGCGCGCGATTGCCGCCAGCTAATCGGCGTCGCGGGGTCGTGGAGGCTGCCGTTGAAGTAGTTGGCGTAGACGTGGTAGATCTCGCCCAATTCGCCGCCCGCGATCATCTCGCGGATGAAGGCCGCCGCCGGGATCCAGCGATAGCGGAAGTTGACCGCTGTCTTCACGCCCGCCGCGCTCGCCTGCTCGGTCATCCGCCGCGCGCCCGCGTAATCCATCGCCAGCGGCTTCTCGCAGAGCACATGCTTCCCCGCCGCAATCGCCGCGATCGCGATCGGCTCATGGTAGAGATTCGGCGTGCAGATGCTGACCGCGTCGAGCGGCAGTTGGAGCAGGTCGCGGTAATCCGTGAAGACGTTGGGGACGCCGAATGTCGCCGCCGCCTGCCTCGCGCTCGCCTCCACGACATCGCTGACAGCGACCACCTCCGCCTTGCCTTCCGCCTCGCTCATCTTGAAGGCGGGCAGATGCCGCAGCATCGCAATCACGCCCGTCCCGATCACCCCGACCTTGATCTTGTCTACCATGTCGTGTGCTCCTTTTTAGTACTGAATGAGCGCGAAGATGTCGTAATCGCCGAGTCGCGCGCGACCATTGAGGAAAGTAAGTTCGATGACGAACGCCACACCGACAACTTCCGCGCCCAGTTTCTCCACCAACTGCACCGTCGCGGCGGTCGTGCCACCGGTGGCGAGCAGATCGTCAACGATCAGCACGCGCTGGCCGGGGACGAGGGCGTCTGTGTGCATCTCGATAATCGCCTCGCCATATTCGAGTTGATAGGCGACATTGATCGTCGTATACGGCAGCTTGCCGAACTTGCGCGCCGTGACGAACGGTACGCCGAGCATGTAGGCGAGCGGCGCGCCGAAGATGAACCCGCGCGACTCGACCGCGACAATCGCCTCGATGTGCGCCTCCCGATACCGCGCGGCGAGCGATTCCAGTACCTCCTTGAAGGCGGCGGCATTGGCGAGCAGCGGCGTAATATCCCGATAGAGCACCCCCGGCTGCGGGAAGTCGGGAATATCGCGAATATACTGCTTGATATGATCGGCACTGGCGACCATGCGCTATTCCTCCATCGTGATACGCTCCCTCACCCGCGTGCCATTGTACGCGACAGGGCCGGGGAAAGAATAACCACAGAGACACAGAGAGCACAGAGGACACACGAAGAGAAGAGATTTGTTCTCTTCCTTCTCCTTCCCTCTTTGTGTTCTCTGTGCCTCTGTGGTTCAATCCCAAGGCCGGATGATGGTACGCTAGCGCATGTACGCCGGGATGAGTGAGTGCGGTCGGAGTACGTCGTCGATGATGCCGTAGTCGTGCGCCTCGTCCGCGCCCATGAAGTAGTCGCGCTCGGTATCCCGCTTCAATTTGTCGAACGGCTGACCGGTGTGGCACGCCATGATCTCGATGCATCGCGTGACGAGATTGATCGCCTCGCGCGCCTGCACCTCGACATCCGGGTTGTTGCCACTGAATCCGCCGGAGCCTTGATGGATCAGGATGCGGGCATTCGGCAGCGCGTACCGCTTGCCGGGCGTCCCGGCCATGAGAAGGACCGCGCCCATGCTCGCCGCCAATCCCATACAAACGGTCGAGATATCGCAGCGGAGCATCTGCATCGTGTCGTAGATGCCGAGGCCCGCATAGACCTCGCCGCCGGGACTGTTGATGTAGAGCCGAATCTCCTTCTCCGGGTCCTCGTAATCGAGAAAGAGCAACTGGGCGATCACGAGGTTGGCAATCTGACTGTCAATCGGCGCGCCGACGAAGACGATCCGATCTCTGAGGAGCCGCGAGTAAATATCCCAGGAGCGTTCGCTCCGATTCGTGGTCTCGATCACTGCGGGAATGACGCTGGATAGGTACATGTCGGCGCTCCTCTCTCGATACCGCCCCCAACTCCGGGGTACAGATAGGCAGCGTATATGCCGAGAACGTTGAATGCAAGGAAAAGATATGCTATAAGCATGTGTGCGGAGAATATTCGTGGAGGTGATGGGATGGCGAACCTACAAGAGACGATGGGTGCGGTAGTCCGGCGGGCACGGCAGGAACGGTCGTTGACGCTCAAGGCTCTTGCCGAGCAGGCGGGACTTTCGGTGGTCTATCTGGGCGAGATCGAGCGGGGGAAGAAATATCCGTCCGCCCCCGTGCTCGAACGGCTCGCGGCGGCGCTCGACCTGGCGCTATCGGACATGCTCGAACTGGTCGCGGACGAACTGCGCGCCGACGCGCATCCATCGAACATCGAGGCCATCGGCTTCGCGCTGCCGACGCGCGGTGATGTCACGCCGCGCGTGACGATCAAACGAATTGTGCAGATGCTGGAGCCGCAGGAGGTGACGACAATGGCCGAACTCGGCGCATTCTTCCTCGCCCGGCATCAGCGCGCGAAGCGGGATGACTGACGCCTTTATTCGGCGGCGGATGGGCAACGCCTATCCGCGCCGCAGGGCCATCTCCATCGCATCGCACCAGACGCCCAGATCGTGCGCCATTGTGCGGACTTCGGCGGCGATCACGTCATCGAGCCGGAGCGCCCACTCGGACGGTTCCAGATCGAGCAGTTGGCGCGCCGCCGAGAGGCGATTCTGGACATCCCGCACGGTGAGCGTGACGGGCGCCTCCTCTTGTTCAGCCACCCGCGCGGGTGGGATGAACCGCGCCGGTGGCTCCTCCTCCTCCTCGTCCCTCGGCGCGGCAGCGGGCGGGGCAGCGCCGCGCTTCTGCTCCTCGCGGTAGGCGGCGATCACTTCTTCGCGCGGCCAGGCGGCGCGCTGCGGGTGCTCTTCGATGGCGGCGTAGTAATCCACGGAGTCGCGCACTTTCGGCGCGGAGGCCGTGTCGCCGTACTCATCGACGACCTCCTCCCACGCGGTGCGGATTGTGTCGGGGTCCTTCAGGCGGGCGAGGACGCGCGTCTGCGTCTCATGGATCGGCAACGGCACATCCTCATGCGCGGAGATGTGGCCGACCACCTCCGCCGCTTGGATCATCCGGTATGCCTGGGAGCGACTGATGCTCCACCGCTTGGCGCAGTACTGCTCGAAGGAATTATAGCCGTCGTCGATGTAGAGTCTGCGCGCCTGTATCTCCAGCAGCGCGTTCCCGACCTCGAGGAACTTCGTGAAGCCATTGGCGATTGCATTCTCAAGGTCAACGAGATCGCGGTTCGTCATCACGTCGTTTGCCACGGTGTGTCGTCCTTTCAATAGCGAGTAATCGTTCCCGTTGTGCTCAGTCAGTAATCTCGATCGACAAGGTGCGTGCCGATCATTCGTCAAGGGTGAGAGTGTTCTTCATGTCCTAATATCCTCTAGGCAACTGCCGCCAGAATTCGTATCCTGACATTGCCACAACGCGGATGTGACGGCAAGGAGTACCCCGCTGGACGAGACGCCGTATAACCCACTCGACATCGATAATCTGGGTGAAAGCGTCGCGGACGCGATCCTCGAACGCCCCGTGCATCCACTCGACAGCCTGACCTCGTTTCGGGGCGCGGGCATGTACGTCATCTATTACACCGGGCCTTTTCCCGCGTACCAACCGCTCGCGGAGCGCAACCGGAATGGGCAGTTCGTCGCGCCGATCTATATCGGCGAGGCAGTCCATCGGGGTGCGAGTACCGGTCGGGGGCGAGACACGCGCACTGTCGGAACGCCGCTGTTCGACCGCCTTGGACAACATCGCACGTCGATTATACAAGCGACGAACCTTGCTATCGCGGACTTCTCTTGCCGGTATCTTGTCACCCATGATGTCTGGATTCCGCTCGGAGAGACTGTATTGATCGAGCGTTTCCAACCGCTCTGGAATATTTACGTGCGTGGATTCGGCAATAAGAATCCGGGCGGGAGACGACAAACGGGAGAGCGGCCGATGTGGGATACGATTCATCCCGGTAGGCCGTGGGCGACAACGATGCCGCCCAACCGCCAGTCGGAAGGGCACATATTGGACAGGATACAGCAGGCGCTTGGCGGTTCACCCGTCGAGCCGTTACCCGAAGACGAGGTGGTAGCGGAAGCCCAATCTGACCGAGAAAGCTAACCGTATACATGCGCGAGTTCGCGCTGTGCGAATTGTGCCGCGAACCCGACGCGCTGTATCTCGTCCTTGATGAGCCTTCCAAGCGTCTCCGCCACCAAAACGGGGGCGGCGTTGCCGAGTTGTCGGCGGCTTTCCGTCCAGGAGTTGGCGAAGTGCCATTCGTCGGGAAAGGTCTGGAGACGGGCAAGTTCGCGCACGGTGAAATAGCGTACGGATCCGTCATCGGAACGGAGCATGTTCTCCCCGCCGGGATTACCGTGGTCACCGGCTTTGATCGCTTTCGCGGGCCAATCCCATGGGCTGCCCGTATGTCCCGGATATGACCGTGCATCGGGTATACCGACATGATTGTCGTAGTGGGCACTCCGCGTGAAGTTCACGGGTTCCGGCAAGTCGCGAATTGCGTCGCGTACCGTCCGCCACCGGCGGTTCACGGGCTCACCGTGCGCGGCAAGTCGCACGATTCGTCCCGCGAGACGAGGGGAGGGGGGCCTTCGTTCGATATCGTGCTCGTCCCAGTACGATCCATCAACATACTGCGCATACAGCAAAGCGTCTTCGGAATGCGTCGGCTCCGGAAACGCCCACTGCGCGCCCAGGTCGTGTCGGAAACCGAGGATGAAGACACGGTGGCGCTCCTGCGGGACGCCGAAATCCGCGACGTTGTAGACGCGCCATTGCACGTCGTAGCACAGCCTGTCAGATGTATGCGTCTGGAGCAGGCGTTGCTGATGGTCTTCCCAGTCCTCGCCGATAGCAGGTGGGACATGGGGTACTGCTAACTGCCGCAGGATGTACTCAAAGTACGGGCGAAATCCTTGGCGTGTTAACCCTTTGACATTCTCCAGTAAGAATGCGCGCGGCTTGAGTTCGCGCACGGCGCGGAAGAACTCCGGGAACATATTGCGACGGTCCGTCTCGCCCGCGTGCTTCCCGCCCAGACTAAATGGCTGGCACGGCGGCCCACCGGCGAGCAGATCAACCCCTTCGCCATATTCGCGGTAGTCGATGCCGCTGACGTCTGCTTCGCGGACATCCCAGTCGATGCCGGTTTCCGCGCGCCGGTCGTGATTTAAGCGCAATGTGTCGCACGCATTACGTTCCCGCTCGATCACGACCGTGTGATGGAAACCGGCCCGATGTAGCCCGAGTGCGAGCCCGCCCGCCCCGGTGAAGAGTTCAATGGAGCGTACCATGAGCATATTTCTCCCCGCGACGTGATCGTACGTTCATTCGCACTCTATCATACTCCTCCGGTTACTGAACGATTTTCCACGGTGTGCTTGACGGATGGGGCGGCGGGGCGGATGATTTTCGCTGCCTTGCCCTGCCGCGAGGCGGGATTGAACCCACACGATGAAGTGAAAGGACGTGGCCGGTGGCAACGACGTTCAACTATGTCGGCAAAGCGACGAAGCGCCAGGATGGACCCCGGAAGCTGACCGGTGAGGAGCAGTTCGTCGGCGATATGACGCTGCCGCGCATGGTCCACGCGCGGCTCGTAAACAGCATCTACGCGAATGCGAAGATTCGTCGCATCGACACGAGCGCGGCGCGCGCGCTGCCCGGCGTCGTCGATGTCTGCACGGCGGAGGATATTCTGCCGATCTGGAAGATGCCGCCCGCCCGCTTGCCGCTCGCGCAGGGGCGCGTCGTCTTCTACGGCCAGCCGGTCGCGATTGTCGTCGCGCAGACGGACGCCATCGCCGAGGAAGCGGCGGCGCTCGTGCAAGTTGACTACGAAGAACTGCCTGTCGTCGTGGATGCGGAGGCGGCGATGGGATCGGATTCGCCGCGCGCGATCTTCAAGGAAGAGGGCGGCGCGGACGAACTGGACATGCACGCGGCGGTCGCGGCCGTCGCGGAGGAGAAGCGCGAACTGCCGCCGAACGTCTCCGCCTTCAAGCATTATCACCGGGGCGAGATCGAGCAGGGGCTGGCGGAATCGGACGTCCTCATCACGCGCAAGCACAAGACGAACATGGTGCATCAGTCGTACATCGAGCCGCATTCGACGGTCGCATCGATGGACAACTCGGGCACGCTCTCCGTCTGGACGAGCACGCAGGCGATGTTCTACTGCCGCTCGGCGGTCGCGCAGGCGACGGGCCTGCCGGAGAACCGGGTGCGCATGACCGCGATGCCCGTCGGTGGCGGCTTCGGGGGCAAGTTCCTCCTCTACGAGCCGCTGACGGCGATCCTCGCCATCAAGACGCACCGCCCGGTCCGCTTCGTCCTCTCGCGGATGGAGGAATTCCTCGCCGCGAACCCCGCGCCCGGCTGCGTGATCGAACTGACGACGGGCGCGAAGCAGGACGGCACACTGCACGCCCTGAAAGCGAAAGTCGTCTTCGACACCGGCGCCTTCCCCGGCGGGCCGTCCGGTATCGCCTCGCTCTTGCTCGGCGGCTACTACAAGATACCGCACCTCGATATCGAGGCGTACGATGTCCACACGAACAAGACGACGCTCGGCGCGTACCGCGCGCCCGGCGCGCCGCAGGCGACCTTCGCCATCGAATCGAACATGAGCCTCCTGGCGAAGGAACTGGGTCTGGACGACATCACCTTCCGCCTGAAGAACATCGTCGCGGAAGGCGACCTCCTGCCGGACAATACGCCGTGGGCGCCGGTCGGCCTCAAAGAGTGCCTCGAAGCCTTGCAGCAGCATCCGGTCTGGACGGGGCGCGGCGGGAACGCCAATGAAGGCGTCGGCGTCGCGGTCGGGGCGTGGTTCGGCGGCTTGGAGCCCGCCTCGGCAGCCTGCCGCCTCAACGCGGACGGCTCGCTCGCCCTCGTCCTCGGCTCGCAGGACATCTCGGGCACGAACACCTCCTTCGCGCTGATGGCGGCGGAGACCTTCGGCATCGATGTCGATAAGGTGCAGATCATCTCTGGCGATACGGACACCGCGCCGTACGCGGGCTCCGCCGGGGGCAGTAAGACGCTCTACACCGTCGGCCCCGCCGTCATCCAGGCGGTCGAATCGGCGCGCAAGCAACTGCTGCAGATCGCCGCCGAGCAACTGGAAGCGGCTGCGGAAGACCTGGAGATCGTGGACGACAAAGTGCGCGTCAAGGGCGCGCCGGGGCAGGAGAAGCCGATCGCCGAAATCGCCCGCATGACGATGAGCTTCGGCGGGCGATACGCACCCGTCTACGGCAGCGGCACGACCGCGCAAACGAACCGCGCGCCCGGCGCCGCCGCGCACCTCGTCAAGGTCCATGCGGACCCGGAGACGGGCGATGTGCGGGTGCTCCAATACGTCGCAGCGCAGGATGTCGGCCGGGCGATCAACCCCGCCTCGGTGGACGGTCAGATCATGGGCGGTGTCGCGCAGGGCATCGGCTGGGGGTTGTATGAGAGCATGGTGTACGACGACCGCGGCACGCTCCAGACGGCCTCGTTCCTCGACTACGCCGTACCGGGCATGGATGCTGTGCCGTCGATTGAGACGATCATCCTGGAGATTCCCGCGCCCGTCGGCCCGTTCGGTGGTAAGGGGATCGGCGAGCCGCCCGTCGTGCCCGGCGCTGCCGCCATCGCTAACGCGATTGCCGACGCGATCGGCGTGCGCGTCTACGAAATCCCGATGACGCCGGAGCGCGTCGTCCGCGCGGTGCAGGCGAACGGGGGATAAGGGAACCTCACCCCCGGCACCTCTCCATCGCCTATTGGCTACGACACAAACAGGTTTGCGCGGCGATGGAGAGGGGAGGGGAACGGAGGCGGGAAGAGTATGAGGATCGGCACATGTGATTTGATTCTCCCCCTCTCCATCGCAGCGAGATCACGATACGTTTCAGTCTTGTACAGCGATGGAGAGGGAGCCGGGGGGTGAGGCTCGCTCGTCCCCCAATTCATTTAGGACTTACGCAGTTGCAGGGAGGGTGTACCAGGGATGGGCGAGATAGGAACGTACGGCACGGCGAATGATCCCTTCCTTCGCCAGCTTCCAGCCGATCCCCGTCCGCACGCGGTGCCATTCCAG
>JBPCMC010000275.1:0-5504 GCA_051002645.1 Thermomicrobiales bacterium | reverse complement strand
ACCGCCGTCTGGTCACGGACGAAATGGAGCGCGTTCGCCATCACGATACCGTCGAGCGGCGGGAGATCGAGCGGCCGCGTGAAGTCGCCGGCGTGGAGCACGACCGAGACGGACGGGAAGGCGGCATGGAGCGCCCGCTCCTGCTCGCGCAAGGCACGCACATCCCGGTCGACCGAGTGAATCGTCGCCCCATCGCCGAGGAGGTCCGCGAGGGCGAGCGTGAACGCGCCGCCCCCGGAGCCGATGTCCGCCCAGACCGGCGCACCAGACTGCGCATCATCGCTGTCGCCGCGCGAGACGCCATCGCGGATCAGTCGGACATGGTCGTGGTGATTCATTGTTACCTTCCCACCGCGCACCGAGACGGATCGTTTGACAGATCGTGCCACGGGTTACTACACTCCGGCAAGCGATACACTTCAAGCGAACGAGATGTGAGGGGGAAGCGATGGCGGGTGGGGGTCGCAGACGGGGGATTCTGCTCAGTGCGGTCGCCGCGCTCGTCGTCGCGGTCATCTATGTCGTGCTCCGGCAGCGCACGACGCCTGATCTGATCGTGCGCAGCGACGAGGGATGGCAGGCCGATGTCCGCGCGGCGGTGGGCGGAGAGGTCGCCAATCCCGGCACTTACACACTGCGCGGCGACGCCCGGATCGCGGACCTTGTGACAGCTGCCGGCGGCTACACCGACCGCGCCGAACGAACGGCGCTCAATCCGGCCGCGCGCGTCGGCGACGGGATCGAGTACATCATCCCGACCCAGGCGGCGCGCGCCTCGACTGCGGTCGCCCGATCCGTAACCACCCCATCACCCGCGTCGGCATCGACACCGCCAACCGCGCTCGCCGCAGCCGTCACGCCCTCCGCGACGGCAACGGCAACGGCTCCGGCGCGCAAAGCGTCATCAACCGCCGCTTCGACCGCGAAAGTGGACATCAACGTCGCCAGTCTCGCCGAACTGGAGGCGCTGCCGGCAATCGGCCCCACCATCGCGCAACGGATCATCGACGACCGTACGGCGAATGGACCGTATAAGCAAATCGAGGACCTCGCCCGCGTGCGCGGCATCTCCGCCCGGACGGTGAATCAGTTACGCGACCGCATCACGGTCGGCCCGTAATCCCCGCGCATGACTGCCCCCGCGCCGCCCGTCGCTGCACCTGCCGGAGCACCGACGCTCGCGGTCGCAACGGCACACGCGCCCGCCGTGCCATATCTCCTCTGGCCATCCGGCGCCGTCCTGATCGCGGCGGCGCTCGGCCCCCGTTATCACGGCGCGTGGTCCGTGGTGCTCATCGCCGCAGGCGTGGCGGTCGCGCTGGCGCTGCTCGCACGGACGCCGGTGGCATGGTGCGCGGCGGTCGCCTTGCTCGCATGTGCTGGGACGCTCTGGCGGGCGGCCCCGCCCGCTGATCGTACAGTCGTCTGGACGCCGCATCCCGTCAATGCCGTCCGAGGCACCGTCGAGGACTGGCCGACGGCGCATGGCGAGTTGGTCCAGGTGCCAATCGCGGTCTTCGCCTCCCGCTCAGATTACGGGTGGGAACCGGCAGCGGTGACGCTCAAGGCAACGGTGCCGTCGTATCCGCCGCTGCAACGGGGCGATGTCGTGGTCGTGGGCGGCATTGCGACGGTACGGCGCGGTTGGTGGCCGGGCGCGGACGGATCATTGTACGGCCAATGGATGCGCATCGAGCAGTCCGGCGATGGATCGACGCTGGACGATTATCGGCATCGCGTCGTCGCGCGCTTCATCGCGGGGATCGACCGCTTCGTCCGCGCGCCCGAATCGGGGCTGACGACGGGGATGTTGCTTGGCGAGAAAACGGCGATCGACGCGGAGACGCTGAACGCGCTCAACGCGACGGGCACGACCCAGCATGTCGTGATCTCCGGCTGGAACATCGCCATTGTGATCGGCTTTTTCGCGGCGATTGGCGCGCATCTCACCATCCGGCGGCGCGGGCTCTGGTTGATGACGACGCTGGGCGCAATTGTCGTCTACACCTTCGCCGTCGGGGGCGAACTCTCCGTCGTGCGCGCGGCGGTGATGGGGTGCGGCGCGCTGATCGCCCCGCTCGTCGGTCGGCGCGCCGATCCGCTCATCTGGCTCGGGCTCGCTTCGGCGGCAATGGTCGTGCATGACCCCGCCGCGATCGGCAATCTCTCGTTCCTGCTCTCATGCACGGCCACCTTCGGCGTGCTCGTCGTCGCGCCGTGGCTGGCGAAGCGCGCGATGCGCCTGAGCATCTTTCGGGCCGTCCCGCGCCTGACGGAGTTGCTCGCCGTCGCGGTGGGCGCGCAACTGATGACCGAGCCGATCATCCTCCACACCTTCGGGCGCGCCTCGTTGATCAGCCCGCTCGTCAATCTGATCGTCGAGCCGCTGGTGCCGGTCATTATGGCGCTCGGCGCGCTCACCTCCCTGCTCAGTCTGCTGCCCTTCGCGCTCCCCGCGACCGTCGCGGGTATCTGCACGGCACTGCCCGCCTCGCTCTTCCTGGCGATCGTCCGCTGGGCCGCGCACTTCCCCGCCAGTGCGGTGCGGCTGCCGCAGCCCGGTCTCGCACTCACCCTCCTCTTCTATGCGCTCCCAGCGTCCGCCGTGCTCTGGATCGAGCAGGTCCGGCCCGCCATCGCAGGTTGGAGCGCGCGCGGCACAGCGCGCGACGTTTCCCTCTATGCCGCGACGTTCGCGGTCTCGCTCATCATCGCGCTCGGCCTACTGCGCTTGATGTACTGACGCCTTGCGGGGAGAGCGGCCCTACGCTACACTAGCGTGCGGTATGGCGCGTTCGTCTAGTGGCCTAGGACGCCGCCCTTTCAAGGCGGAGATCAGGGGTTCGACTCCCCTACGCGCTACCACTCCCCATTTCCCACAATCAGTCCCCGTGCGTGCATCGCCCGTGTATGACGGCGCTTGCGCCCCCTGCTACGATGTGTACGGACAGGCAACGCGCGGTGAATCGGCGGCGGATGCAGGGGAAAAGGGCAGATGCGGAAGCGATGGATGATGGCCTTGCTGACAGTGCTGCTTGTCGGCTGCGGATCGACAACCTCGGTCGTCACCGTCGTTGTCACCGTTCCGCCATCCAGCCCGACGCCGAACGCCGCCGCGACCGCGACCCGGACGAGCGAACTCACCCAACTGGCGACAGCCCTCGCCCCGACGCCGGTACCGACTACCGGGACCCGTTCGTCCGCCGTAGCAGTGGCATCGCTCGCTCCGCCCGCGAATGCGTCGCCAGCCGTCGCCGCCACATCGAGCCCCAGCGCGCTCAAGGTCGTCGCCCAGGGATATGGGCAGAATGACCGCGATGTCGGCTACGCATTGGTTGTCGAGAATAGCGACACGAAGAGCGCGATCGACTTCACGCAGTTCCGCGTCTCGGCATATGACGCGACGGGCAAGGTGCTGCGCACCGAGACGAGTTACATCGCTGTCGTCTATCCGGGCCAGCGGCTCGGCGTCGCGGGGGACCTCTATTTGCCTCAGAACGTGCGGATCGTCAACGTCGATTTCGATGTCAGCCCCGGTCGCGCGCGCCCGTACGAGGGCGCGTCACCGCTCAGCATGGAGAGCGCCCTCTTCCAGGGCGATCCGCTCTCCGGCGCGCTGATCACCGGCGTCGTCAAGAGTACCTTCCCGCAGGACTTGAAGAACGTCTCCGTCTCGGCCATCGCCTACGACGACCGCGGCGTCATCATCGGCGGCGGCCAGAAGGCGCTCGACCGTGTACCGGCGAACGGTCAGGCGGCGGAAGTGCCCGTGACGGTCGTCGGTTCGCCCGCCCGCGTCGAGATGTATCCGACGATCTCAATCTAAGGGGATAGCCAGAGGCCTCTGGACATTAGTGGCGGCGGGCTTCAGCCTGCCGAGCCTGGCGCAGGCTGAAGCCCGCGCTCACCGTCCACATTCAGATGCTCACCTACTTCGGCATCGCCCGTCGCATAGTCGGCGATCAGGTCATTGCCATGGTCGCGGGGGCGGTCGTTGTGACGCGCCATTCCGGGGCGCGGCGCGTGAGCAGGCCGCCGCGCCCGTCCGTCGTCAACCAGATCACCTCGCCGTCGATCCAACTGCGCTGTCCGTCCGGCAATGTCACCGGCGCGCGGAGGTAGTCGCCCACCGCAACACGGTCCGCGTGGCCCGTGACGACGGCGAAGCCGACCCCATGCGGGCTCACGTCGTGGACCCAGAACTCAACCAGCCCGCGCCACTGGCGCACTGCGCTGTGGACGACGGCCGTACACGGGCCCAACTGATACGGCGTCCGGGGGAAGCGGCGGAGCGGTCGCTGCGTACTGGACACCGGCTGCGCGTCAACCACAAGCGACTCCATACCGAATTCGATTACTCGCAAGACAAACATGCACGATGAGCCGCCGCCGATGGAGAGCAGGCGGACTTCGCTCGGTGGGGCGGTCGCGTGCGGGCCGCTGACCGGAAAAACCCGGAACCGCAGCGTCGTCGCGTCAGTGGCGCCATCGAGAGGCTCCTCCAATTCCGCCGCGAATGCGATAATCTGTTCGTCAGATACATAATTCAATACACAGGCGCGATTGGGCATTTCCTGCCACCACGCCGGGGAGATTGATTGGTTCGTCATCACCGTTACACTCGTTTCCCTGCACTGTCGCGCTCACCCGTATAATGGTGTCCCAAGTGACCCGTGCTACTTCTCTGAACGTTCGGCAGTACCAGACGTGACGGCCTACGACATTATTGACTAGCATATAACGTTTTACATTATCGTGCGCATCGTCGTATCGGACGCAAGGATCGTGGCTCGCGGCCTGATCGCAACGGGAAGATGGAGCGAATGACGACGGAGAATGCTCGTATCGACGCCGCCACGCCGTCGCCCGCGACGGACGATCCGCGCTTCCGGCGGTTGCTCCTCGCGAAGCTCTGCGTGGAAACGGCGGAGTACGCGCTCGGCTACGCCCTGCTAATCGCCATTGTGCGACGGACCGGCTCCGGCATCCACAGCACCCTGCTGGTGATCGCTTTCACGCTGCCGGCGATCATCTTCGGCATCCCGGCGGGGGTAATCGCCGATCGCCTGCCGAAGCGGCCCGTGCTCATCGCCGCGCTCGTCCTGCGCATTGGATTGATCGTGGCGCTCTACCGCGTGATCGCCGATGTCTGGCGGACATATGCGGTGATCTTCCTCTTCGCGGCAGTCGGTCAGGTATTCGGGCCCGTCTGGGTCGCCGTGTTGCCGCGCCTCGTCGGGTTGCGCCGCCTGAGCCGAGCGAACGCCCTCCTCAACCTAACGCAACTTGGTGCGCAGGCGGTCGGCATCGCCATCCTCGCCCCGCTCTTCCTCAAGACGCTGTGGGACCGTTCGTTCTTCATCGTGGTGGCCGCCTTGCTGATCGCGGCGGTGGTGTTGACAGTTCGCGCCGGTGCGATTGACGCGCCAGCGGAATCATTGGAGCGCCCGGAAGAGACCGTGCGCGCGGTGCGGCGGGGATTGCGGGCAGGGTGGGAGATTATC
>JBPCMC010000274.1:0-18460 GCA_051002645.1 Thermomicrobiales bacterium | reverse complement strand
ACGAATTCGGGCCGATCGAGCACGCGATCATGACTGAGCGCGACCCTGACAAAGCACGCGCGCTCGTGACGGAGAAGATGCTCCGTATCGGCATCGTCGGCACGGCGGAGGATCTGATCGCCCGGCTTGACGCGCTCGTCGCGATGGGCGCGCGGCATCTCAGTTTCGGCCCTCCACTCGGCCCGGACCCGCGCGCGGCGGTCGCGCAGATCGGGCGGGTGGTGATCCCGCATTTCCGGCGGCCGTCATAGCCTGTGCGCTGCCGCTTCCTGCTGCTCCCACTCCGCTTTCGTGAGCGCGTACTCAACATCGTCCCCCTCCCAGAGGTATTCAGGGTCAAGACCGTGGGCAGCCAATTCCGCCGGTGTCATGTGGAAGGTGCGCACGAGTGTCATGCCCGCCTTCTCCATCACCCGTCGGGAGCCGCGATTGTGCTCGTAGGTCGTGGCAAAGACGCGCCGCACGCCGTACTCGGTGAAGCCCTTGCGGATGAGCGCGCGCGACCCCTCGGTGCCGTACCCCTTGCCCCATGCCGCCTTACGCAGCCGGTAGCCGAGTTCGACATCGTCGGGGCTGCTCCCTTCCGGCGACCGGAAATGGAACCAGCCGAGAAATTCCCCGCCGGCCTTCTCGATGGCCGCCCAGAAGCCGAAGCCCGCGAACCGCTCGTAGTAGCGCAGAAACGCGGGCAGAGTCTCATTCTGGATCACGTCGCGGGGCGTCGGTGTGCCGCCGCTGATGAATCGCATCACGTCGGGATCGCTGTCGAGGCCGAGGAGGTTGTCCACATCGTCCTCGGTGAAATGACGCAGTAGCAATCGTTCGGTTTCCAGGAAAAACTGCATCCCTCAACCCTCCCTACGATCAAGACAGATGCATTCTCGTTGACCGTCCCCAAGGGAGGCGGAACAGACGCCCCGCAACGGAGATTTTCGTGTCCAAAACGAGAATCGATCACAAAGAAGCGTGCCGTGCAGTCTATGTCGTCGGCTATCTCAGAGGCAACGGGAGCGTCGGCATCCAAGATGCGCCCCAATGCCGGTCAGGTCAATTGACGAGAGACGTAGGTAGCGTAGGCCGACTGGCTTTGGGGCGCACTCAGTGTCTCCCATTCGCCTTGACGCCCTGCCCCGAATCCGCTACCATATCCGCAATGCGCGGGTAGCTCAGTGGATAGAGCGTCTGCCTCCGGAGCAGAAGGCCGTGGGTTCGAGCCCCTCCCCGCGTACCACCCCCTGACTGACAATGATTCTTCCCTTAGGATAGTGGCAACGATACGTGCCGCTGCACATCACGAGGACGTGCCCGATGAAGTCCTCAACCGGCTCCAACCCGTGTTTTATACCGATCCGCTCAATGACGCCATCCGCCTGCGAAATCAGTGCAAGCCGGACGTGGCAACACAGAACCCTCCGTGAAGCTGCCTTCGGCGGGCGACGGCAACGCGATACAAAACCGCATCACAGGCTGAACGAGGGGAAGATCGTGACGTCGCTCGAACGAGAAAAGCAGCGTTACGCAGGCTTCCGTCTCGGTTTCTCGCCGCCCGATTCCTGACCCGCTCCTATCCCTTCAACGCGTTCGGGCGGGTTTGCGCTCGCAAGATCCTCAGGCGAAAGTGGCTTGCCGTGCGGGTCGCCTCCCGGCTGGTGCGGCGGATCGTGCGGACCGTCGGGGTCGTTGCCGTGCGGCGGGGTCACATGATCGTGAGGCGGCGGCTCGCTCCCATGCGGATAGGTCTCCTCAGGGCAATCGACGCCGGTGATCGTGAAAGAAATCAGCAGAATCCGGACCCCCGACGCCGTCTTATCGAAGAAATCCCGATCTGATGCGGCATTCGCCGTCAGCATCGCGCTCACAAGAAAGGGCTCGTTGATACACTTCTTGCTCCTGACCACGGACTCGAGGATATCGCCTCTCGCATTGCCCTGATACCGCGCTTTTTCGTATGCGACCGAATTATTGGCCAGTTCGTCGAGCGCGAGCAGGATTTGCTGGAGCGACGCGCCCTCGGAGTCGTCTTTGTCTTCCCAGTCAGTAACATTCATCACGTATTTCGTCCTGAGTTTAACAGTGAACATGCTCGGCCGACACGGTATGACCTCAAAGAGCAAGTTCAGCGTATCGGACTTGTGATCGAGCTGGACGATCTCCGCCACTTTGTGCAGGCCGTCTTTGATTGCCTGCACAGGAATATGGTTGATGATGTAATCTCCGTCTACCGCTACGGCGCCGACGATGTCGATCAATTCCTGTAGGGTGGATCGGTCGGACACGATGACGCTGAAATCGGCTTTGTAGATGACTTCAAGCGTCGTCATACAGACGTTATCTCGCTCGACGATGATATAGTCCGATATATTTGATTGTCGGACATCGTCTTTTACAAAACTGTGATATCCGGGAAAGATCGTCGCTCGGACGTTTTCAGGAATTTTTGCCGCTACGTCAGCCTTCAGCGCCTTGGACCGAACTGGATCTACCATGGCACATTCCTCCGGTGCATTGCGTGCCGACGCGGTACATTGATCGAGCAGACTCGCGACCACAGTACTCTTTCAGGCTGAGACCCTAGCGGAGCAAACGCAAGCAATCAAGTAGCTCTCCCCGTTGATGAGATGATTATATACTATGATGTCAAGATGAACGCAGATTGCATAACTATGTCATACTCCTCGCCGTAACCTCGACATGTGGCGAGTGGGCACAACGAGAAACAAATCCCCCGCATCGCGCGGGGGTTTGTTTCGTTCTGCCTATCTGCGCCTATCCATCGAACCCGAAACGGCTTTTCGACGCGAGTGGAACACCTCGCAGGCTGCATGGTGCGGGTAGCCGGTATCGCTAGCTCTTCGCGGTTCCGGTGGCGCCATCCGCAGTGTGCGTCTCCTCAGCCACGACGGCTTCGGGGCTTCTGGACACGAGCATGACCACGCTGTGGCTCGTGGCAAGATAGTCCTCGGTCGTGATAGCTGTTTCGGTGCCGGAGTCGGCGATATCGTCGGGGCTACCGAGCGCGGTGTCCACGGCCCGGTACCAGCGACGGCCCGGTAGCGGCGGTAACTGGAAGGGCACGGCGTCCGGTTCCATGTTCAGGATGACGTGGAGGTCTTCGCCATCGCCGGGGTCGCCGAGGGTGAAGGCGAGCACGCGGCTGTTCGGGTCTGCCCAACCCGGCTCCAACAGGATCGCGCCATGCCACGCGATGTCGGCGAGGCCACGCGCATTCGCCTCGCTCGCGAAGTAGTCCTCGCGCCGCAGCGTTGGGTGGCGCACGCGGAAGTCGATCATCTTCTGGAAGAACCGCAACGTCCCCGCGTAGGTGACGGCACGGCCCCAGTCGTACCAACTGATCGGGCTGTCCTGGCAGAACGCGTTGTTGTTGCCGCCTTGGGTGCGGCGTATCTCATCGCCGCCGAGCAGCATCGGCACGCCTTGCGAGAGGAGGAGGATTGCGGCGAAGTTCTTCACCTGCCGGTCGCGGTACTCGTTCACGGAGAGATCGTCCGTCTCGCCCTCGATGCCGCCGTTGCTGCTCTCGTTGTCGTCGAGGCCGTCGCGATTCCCCTCGCCGTTCGCCTCATTGTGCTTCTCATTATAGGTGACGAGGTCGTGCAGGGTGAAGCCGTCATGCGCGGTAACGAAGTTGATGCTACTCACCGGGCGGCGGTCCGCGTACTGGTAGATGTCCGCGCTCCCCATGATGCGGGAGGCGACGGCGCTAAGGAGCCCCGCGTCGCCACGCACGAAGCGGCGGATATCGTCCCGGTAGCGTCCATTCCACTCCGCCCAGCGCACGCCGGGGAAATAACCGATCTGGTACAAGCCTGCCGCGTCCCACGCCTCGGCAATCACCTTCGTATCCGCGAGCGTATCCGAGAGCTCGATATCCCAGATCACCGGCGGGTATCGGAGCGGCGCGCCGTCCTCCCCGCGCGAGAGGATGGAGCCCTCATCGAAGCGGAAGCCGTCCACATGCATCTCCCGCACCCAGTATTCGAGACAGTCGATGATCAGTTTCTTCGGCACGGGGTGGTTGCAGTTGACCGTGTTGCCCGTGCCGGAGTAGTCCATGTAGTACTGGCGGTCCTGGGGCGTGAGGTAGTAATAGGTCGGGTTTTCGAGGCCACGAAAGTGCATTGTCGGCCCCTGGTGATTGCCCTCGCTCGTGTGATTGAAGACGACATCGAGGATCACTTCGATCCCGGCGCGGTGCAGCGCCTTGACCATATCGCGGAACTCGGCGACGTGTTGCGCCTCCGCCGCACGCACGCAATAGCCGCTGTGCGGGGCGAAGAAGCCTACGGTGCTGTAGCCCCAGTAGTTCGAGAGCGGTTCGCCGGTGAGCGGGTTCGTGCCGCCGTACTCCGACGGGTCGAACTGGAAGATGGGCAGCAGTTCCACCGCCGTGACGCCGAGCGCGCGCAGGTACGGGATCTTCTCCGCCACGGCGAGGAAGGTGCCGGGCCGCAGCGACCCGGAGGAGTTGTCCCGCGTGAAGCCGCCGACGTGCATCTCGTAGATGATCGTCTCGTGCATCGGGCGGTTGAGTGGCCGGTCGCCCTCCCAATCGTAGCCGTCGGTGGCGACGATCGCGCCGCGCAAGGATGTGGCGACGTTATCGTCCGGCGTGCAGGCGGCGCCGCGATCCCAGAGCGCGGTACTGATACCACGGGCGTAGGGGTCGATCAGCGCCTTGAGGGGGTTGAAACGGTCGCCGCGACCGTGCAGGTCGTGCGGGCCGTCCACGCGGTAGACATAATAGAAGGCGGGGCGCAGGCCCGGCACAAAAATGTGCCAGAAGGGGGGCGTGTGATTCGCCTCCGGGTCGAGCGCGATCGTTTGCACCGGCTCGGTAGCGTTCGTCGCGTCGAAGAGCAGCAGTTCGACCGTCGTCACCCGCTCGCTGTAGAGCGAGAAATTGACGCCGTCCGCCTGCACCGACGGCCCGACCGGATGTGGGTACCCGGCGCTGGCCCCGAACGGCTTCTCCGGTGCTCGTGCCGGGTTCCCCTGTGCGTCCCGCGCGATCGGTATCGTCACCGTGACCGTCACGCTGCCTTTCGTTCTTGCCTTCCCGCCCCGCATGGCCCGTCCCACTTGCCGAAGCGACGGCGCGCGGCGCGCCACAGAAGCACGAGCGCCCCGACACCGATCATACCGTAGAGCGCGAAGAACAGCGCGCAGGGGATGATGCAACAGAAGCCATTGTGCCCGGTCGGTATGACGATCGCCGTCGTCTGATCATGTCGCTGTCGCACGCGAACACCTCTCTCGCCGATGGCGCAGCGATCGCTCATCGATCGCCGCGGACACCGGGCGTTTCATACCAATTGAGATTGTTGAACTCCCATGCGAGTCACCGCAAGGCAGCAGCCCAACCCGCAATCTGCGCGCCACGGCAGGCGACTTCCCGCATCCTCCCCATCGGTTTCCGTCCACCATGCATGGTCGCAGCGCGGCCAACAGCGAATTGACAGCGAATACCGCGCGCTCTATACCTAGACGATGACTGATGGAGCGTCCCGACCAACGAATCCGGCACACCGAGCCCAGCGCTCTTTCTCGGCGCTGGATTGGAAAGAGCGCGCCCGATTGATCGGCGAGGTGGAGTCGCGACAACTGACGTACTTCAACCAGATTATGCCGATGGTCGTCGGCGCATCCCTCTCCCCCGTGCCCGACATCGAGACCATCGAGCAGGCCCAAAAGGCGCTCCTGCTCGCCTCCTATTATGGGCTGCTCGAAGCGACCCTGAAGGGGCAGGAGCTCTTCCTCGCACCGTGGACGGCGACCAAGGACCCACAGGAGCGGGATCGCGAGGCGGGCGAGTGGAGACGGAAAGCGGATGCGGAGAACGCCCGCCTGCAAGCCGTCCAGGAGCGTGGCAATTGGCGACCGCTCAAAGAGTGGTGGCTGCGGCGAGTACCCCCCAACGAGCGATTGCCGGAGACGCAAGGCGGCGATGGGGACTGGTTGAGGAAGTCCTACGACGCCATCAAAGGGGCATTGCGCCCCGGACCGGCGACCTATGATTACGGGCGGACACAGCGCGTGCTCGATCTCGTCCCCGATGAAACGGCTCCCGTGCGCGCCTCTTCACTCGATCCCGACCCCGCACTGCTCTAGGATTCCGCCCCTCACCGAGCGGGAGGCAAGACTTCGCCGCTGTATTTGATGTCGTCTTTGCGGAGTTCGCCCCCCGCCTCTGTAACTGCGGCCGTTACACGCTCATCCGTCTCGTCGATCCGCTGCATCGTCGCGTCGGCCTCTTCGTTGGTCCGGGCATCGGGATCGAGGCGGCCGCAGTATTGATCGAGTGTCACCGTGATCGCCTCGCCATCGTCGGACTGATGGTGATAGCGGGCGACGTAATAGAGGCCGCGGATCGCCGCTTCGAGATGGCGATCTTCGATATGCTGGTCGACGATGCGATCGACGTTGGGCGGCCGAAGCGCGACATATTTGCAGAAGGTGTCGAGGTCATTGCGAAACAGCACCACCGTAAATTCTCCTCGTCGTGAGATGCGCTTCCCGCTCCGTGCATGAAGGGAAACACGTTGAAAAGGACGATTCCATCTTCCCACGGGAATGTTGGTGCCGTCAAACGACACGGCCCCGACCACCCTGTCCGATTGGACGGGGTGCAGACCGCCCATGCGGACGGTGCGGCGTGGCACGAGGATTGCTAAGATAGAGAACAGAGGCGATGTACCGGACGCACCGGTTGCCTGGGTCCTGCGGGTAGCGCGGACGCGGACAATCCGCAGCGGACGAGTCAATAAACCGAATTCCCCTTCCCCCTCCCCATGGTGACGCCCCCCAGCGTCACCTTTTTTTGTGCATGGAGCATATGTCGTACACGCCCCGAAAGCGTCATGTCGCCATCGGCATCGAATCCTACAGCGTCTTGCAGAATCACCGAATCGGTGGCGGTGGACTCAAGCCCAATGCGGTTCAGATAGCACTCGTCGCGACGCGGCTCAATCGGTAGGGGCATCCCTCGTGGGTGCCATCTCCGGCGATTCAGGCAGCGGAAAGGGCACCCACGAGGGGTGCCCCTACAATCGATCCCACCCTAAACTGAACCGCATTGGATTAGGCCGCCGCCAACACGACAATCGCGCTAATGGCGCGGGTGGGTTAGCGCTGGGTTCGGCCCTCGCGCAGCAGGTTAACCGCATTGGCGATGCGGCGCTGCCGCGTCTCAACGGTCTTTGCTTCTTCGACTGACAGCACGAACCACCGTTTCTGGCTATAGGACAATCCGTCGAAGAATCGCCGGGCGTCCGCGTCGCGGTCGAGCGCGTCTGTGAGGTCGGGCGGCACGGTCACTTCGCGAGGCTCGGTATCGAGTGCGATGGCGACCTCCACCTCGTCACCGGCGGCGACATCGGCGCTCGCGCGGTTCTCCGCGCTGACCGGGAGCATGAACTCCCCGCCCATCGTCGCCACGGTGCTGCGGTAGGTGTGATCGCCGATTGTGACGCGGACCGCCGGCCGCTTGCTCGACCCGAGACTGGCGACGATCTCCGGCGGCACGCGGATGCCCGTGGCGGTCTTGCCGCCAAGTTGGATCGTGGCGCGAAATCGCACAGCGACTCTTTCCTTGAGACTCGTCGTTCCGTGATTCACTTCAGTCATCGATCACCCTCAAAAGTTATAGATCACCGGCAGGCCATACGAGCCGAGGGCCAGCGAAAGCTCGCCCCCATGGAGAATCTCGTGTTCGAGCACATGCCAGATAATCCATTGCCGCGTATAACCGGAGAACCGTTGCTGCTCCTCTTCGCTGAGCGTGGGAGGAACTGGGACGAAGTCCCCGAGGTCGGCGGCGGTCCAGCGAGCGAGCGCCCCCTCGATCATCTGCCAGGTGGCCTCGAGCTTGATGACCAGTTCAGCCGCCGTGCCGACGGGCCGGTCCTCCTGATCCCACCCCCAACTCGCGATGGGCGCGAGGTCGGGATTTCCTTCGCCCATCCACGTCTGGAACCAGAAGACGCGGTTGGCGAGGATATGTTGCACGACCATGCCGATCGACCAGTGATGTGGTGCGGTGGGCAGCGCAAGTTGCTCGGGTGAGAGCGGCGCGATGATGTTGGCCAGGCTTCGCTGGAAAACGTCCCAACCGGCGTAGAACGTGGTGAGCGGGAGCGTTTGTTCGGTCATCGTCTGCATCATATTCCTTTCGTCGCTTACGTGCCTGCCGGCTGGTAGGTCAGCGAGAGGACGCCCGTGCTGAAGGTCTGTGCATCGACGAGCGTCAAGGGCATCCTATCACTCCCGTCCGGGAAGAGCCGCTTCCCGTTGCCCACGACGATCGGGTGGACGAGCAGCAGGAGCTCGTCGAGCAGGTTGTCGTGAAGCAGCGACCGGACGAGCGTGGCGCTGCCGGTGATGCCGATGTTCTTGCCGGGCTGCTGCTTCAGCCGGGTGAGTTCCTCGGCGACGTTGCCCTTGATCAGCGTCGAGTTCTGCCACTCGACGCCGTCCAGGGTCGTGGAGACGACGAACTTGGGCGTGTTGTTCATGCGGGCGGTAAACGGGTCGTCTGCAGGAGCGCCCGGCCAGAACGATGCGAACTCCTGGTAGGTCTGCCGCCCGAGCAACATGGCGTCCGCCGCGTCCATCTGCGCCGTGACCGCCTGCCCCAGCTCATCGTTGAAGTAGGGGAATTGCCACTTGTCCGGCGACTCCACGACCCCGTCCAATGTGATGAACAACCCCGCAACAATCTTCCTCATCTCGATCTCCTTCGCATTCATCGTAGTTTCGGGTCCCGTATCGTCAGTACCTGTTATTGGCCCTGTGGCTCTCCTGCGCGATCACCTCCTTATGCGGACGCGGCGAGGCGATCTCGCCAAGCATCCGTCGCTCGTCCCGGCGCGGCTACGGGGGGCCGAACTCCTTGATCGGCCGCACCTCGATACAGCCAATGCGTGCTGGCGGCATCCGCGAGACCACCAGGATCGCCTCATTCAGGTCTGCGGCGTCGATCAGATAGAAGCCGCCCAACTGCTCCTTCGTCTCAGCGAAAGGGCCGTCGGTGATCGAGACCCTGCCGTTGCGGACGCGGATCGTCGTGGCCGTCTGGACGGACTCCAGGGCGTTCGAGGTGATGTAGTGGCCGCGCTGCCTGAGGTCCTCGCGGTAATCGAGGACCTCGCACACAATGGCGTTGTATTCGCGCTCCGGCAAGGCGTCGATCATCGCCTCCTCCTGGTAGACCAGGCACAGGTACTTCATCATCCCCTCCGCTGCGTAGTGGAATCGCCGCCAACACTGGATAGTCGTTCGGCGGCGCCCGAAATCGACAACGGACCCGCCAAGCGCGAAAATCCTGTTTCTCTTCGCGTTCTCACAGTGATCTGGTCGCGGAGGTACGACGATCGAGGGCGCCCATAATGGACTCCCCCGGAGAGTGCTTGACTGTGGATACATTGGCCGTCAGCGCGTATCTTTCCGTTCCTGCGTCTTCTTACGGACGTGCTGCCGGCTGGTAGGTGAGGATCACGACGCCTGTACTGGTCGTCTTCGTGTCCATGAGGGTCAGCGTGGCCGCGTCGATCCCTTCTTTGAAGAGGCGCTTGCCCTTGCCGACGATGATGGGATAGACCATCAGCCGGTACTCATCGATCAGGTTGTGTTGCATCAGTGTCTGGGCAAGATCGGCGCTGCCGCCAATCAAGATGTCCTGACCGTCCTGCTGCTTCAGCACGGCCACCGCTTCCGCAGCATCGCCCTCGATCAGCGTCGCGTTCCACTCAGTCTCCGTCAACGTCGTCGAGGCGACGTATTTGGGCAGGCTGATCATCCGCTCGCCAAATTCACCGGTACCTTCCATGGTCGGCCAGGCGGCAGCGAATCCCTGATAGGTCACGCGCCCGAGGAGGAGCGCGTCGCTCGCGAAGAGCTCATCGTACTTGAACTTCGCCAGTTCATCATTCCAGAATTGGAAGGACCACTCATTGGGCGCCTCCATGACGCCGTCCACTGTCACATACTCCGAGAGGACGACCTTACGCATGGGAGTGCTCCTTTCGCTCTGTCCGCCCGACGCGCGACGGATGCGCGCCGGTTCGGTGCTCGTCTCTCGTTTTGGTAGACGAGAGACGAGCACCGCATCGCATTCTCCAGGCCCTGATGAAAGAGTCCTGACACACGATAGTCGAACAGTGACGCGCGAAATCGACCATGGGCTGGCGGAGAGCGATACACCGTCGTTACCGCTTCCGCCTCAACCCATAGGCGCTACGCCGTCGGCAGGCCCGTGAGTTCCACAACCGGCCGGATTTCGACGGTGCCGATGCGCGCGCCGGGGATCCGTCCGGCGATGTCGATCGCCTCGTCCACATCCTTCGCGTCGATCAGGAAGTAGCCTCCGAGTTGTTCCCGCGTCTCGGCGAACGGGCCATCGGTCACTAGTCGCTTGCCGTCGCGTACCCGGACACTGGTCGCCGTCGCTGTCGACTGCAGCGGGGAGGTGGCGAGAAACTGACCGGCATCTTTCATCTGCTGCGCCAGTCGCCCGGACTCCTGGTAACATGCCTGCCGCGCAGTCTCGTCCAGAATCGTTTCATCGCCGTAAATCAGCAGCATGTATTTCATCGCTGTGCCTCCATTCTCGCCAATCTAGCCGCCAGCCAACGCCCCCACGATCAGAAACGGCTCGCTCCCTTGCGCGACCGCGTCGGGGAGCGGGGCGTCCGGCAACTCGTGGGAGAGGTCCTGCGCGCAGGCAAAGAAGCGCAAGAAGGGCCGACGCTGCTGCGTGACGTGATCACGGACTGTCCCGCGCAGCATCGGATAGGACGTCTCGAGCGCATCGAGGATCGAGCGCTGCGTCACCGTCCCCGCGACATCGAGCGCCACCTCTCCATCGACGCGCGCCAGGGTCCGCAAGTGGGGCGGGAGTTCGACGCGGATCATCGCAGCGTCTGCACTTCGACGGAGAGGACGGCCGGAAGATCGCGGACGATGGGCGCCCATGTGTCCCCGGCGTCGGCCGAGGCGTAGACCTGCCCGCCCGTGGTCCCGACGTACACCCCGCACGCATCGAGCGAGTCGATCGCCATCGCGTCGCGCAAGACGTTGACGTAACAGTCGCTTTGCGGCAGACCGTTCGTGAGCGCCTCCCATTCGTTTCCACCTGTCCGGCTGCGGTAGACCCGCAACTTTCCATCCGGCGGGTAATGCTCGGAGTCGCTTTTGATCGGGACGACGTAGATCGTTTCCGGTTCATGCGCGTGAACACCGATTGGGAAGCCGAAATCGCTCGGCAAGTTCCCGCTGACCTCTTGCCACGACTCGCCCGCGTCGTCGGTGCGCATAATATCCCAGTGCTTCTGCATGAACAACACGTCCGGGCGCGACGGGTGCATCGCGAGATTGTGGACACAATGGCCGACGGCCGCCTGTTGGTCAGGAATGCCCTCGGACTGCAACCCGCGATTGGTCGGGCGCCACGTCGTGCCGCCATCATCGGTGCGGAAGACGCCTGCGGCCGAGATAGCGACGAAGATCCGGTCGGTATTATTTGGGTCCAGCACGATCGTATGCAGGCACATCCCACCGGCGCCGGGCTGCCAGAGATGCCCCGAGGCGTCGCGCAGCCCGGAGAGCTCATGCCAGGTCTGCCCGCCATCGGTCGAGCGGAACAACGCCGCATCCTCCGCCCCGGCGTAGACGGTATCCGGGTCGGTCGGGGATGGCTCGAGATGCCAGACGCGCTTGAACTCCCACGGGTGCTGCGTCCCGTCGTACCACTGATGCGTGCCGGGGACGCCATCGTAGACAAACTGGTTACCTACCGGCTCCCACGTCTTCCCGCCGTCGTCGGAGCGCTGGATCAGCTGCCCGAACCAGCCGCTGGACTGCGACGCATAGAGACGGTTCGGGTCTGCGGGAGAGCCCTTGACGTGGTAGACCTCCCAGCCCGCAAATTGGGGCTCAGTGATGTCCCACTGCTCCCGCTTGTCGTCCGATGTCAAGATGAATGCGCCCTTGCGCGTACCGACCAGAACCCGCACTCCGCTCATCAGATACCTCTTTCCTGCATTTCCCGGACTACTCACCCAACTGTCTGGAATGCCCTACCACTTGGCGTTTGCCACCTCCCGCTAAAAGTGCCAGCGCGTTTGACTGAACGACGCACCCTTCCCGAAGCCGAAGGCCGTCGCGGGTGCAACCCGGTACATGAGGACATCACTGCCCCGGATGGCGTCACCGAGGCCGAACCAGGTGCCCTCGGGCGCCGTGAAATGCGCACCGTACTTCGACTCGAAGGTGTCGGCGATGCCCCGGAGTTCGGCCTTGTCGCTCACCTTCGCAGCCTCGCCCTCGACGACGAAGTCGATACCGTCATCAAGCGTGTTGCGCCCCGTCGTGAGGAGGCAATGCAGATTCCGCGCGAGGTTCTTCGCTTTGCGCTCGTCCTCGCCGGTGCTGAAGTAGAGCGCGCCATCCAGCCAGACAGCCAATAATGGCGTGACGTGCGGGCGTCCATCCGGGCGCACCGTCGTCAGCCAGAACACCTCCGCCGCCTCCAGTTGACCGCGCGCCTCCGCCCATGAGATCACGGTCGCGTTCGGGCTACTAAACTCCCGCTGCATTTCAGCCACTGGGTCATTCACAGCCACGCACCACTCCTTTCGCGTCGTGACTATTGTTCGGTTACTGCGTCACGGCGAGGAGGGCGCCCATTGTGGGCGCCCTCCGTGCGAGGCGCTACCGCGATTGCGGGCGGGCGAGGGTCGTCAGCATTCCAACGATCACGCTCGCGGCGACGACATGCATCAGCACGAGGATCGCCGTCTGCCCGCCCGTCGCGCCCGGCACCGTGGGGATGTAGGTGAAGTCCGGGATCGTCGCGACGACGAAGACGACAGCGGAGATGATCGTGAAGGTGCGCGCCGCGTTGCGGGCGAAGCGCAGCAGAACGGCGTAGAGCAGCACTGCGACAATGGCGGCGGGCAGCGTGAAGACGATCTCGCCGCTGATGTTGGCGAGGGGAAGGAATCGTGAATCGTAGGGGACGAGCGCGCCGCCGATGAAGTAGACGAGGGTGTTGGCGAGGGTGGCGGTGACGACGGTGGCGAGGCCGATGCGGGCGAATCCCCCTCGGCGGGCGGCGCGCGACTGCGCTGACGCGGAGGTGACGATGGGCGAGGACGTGGCGATGGACGACATGGACGGTACCCTCCTTGAATGAAAAACGGCAAAACGACTGTTCACATAAGGTAGTCGTTCGGCCATGCCCGAAATCGACAACCGCCTCGCCGCAATATGTGCAATTCCCGCGCGCGGCGCTTCAGGCCGGCAAATCGGCCAGCCGCTGCGCGAGAAAGCGCTGTTCCGGCTCCTGACTCGCGAGGGCGAGCGCCCGCTCGTACGCGGCGCGGGCCTCCGCCGCTCTGCCCGATCGCCGACACAGTTCCGCCCGCGCCGCGTGCGCCAGATAGTAATCGGCCAAATCGCCGCGCGTCAGGATCGCGTCGATCAGGGCGAGGCCCGCCGCCGGACCGTCGCGCATCGCCACCGCGACGGCCCGGTTCAGCTCGATCACCGGCGACGGCTCCTGCCGCACCAGCACGTCGTACAGCCCGACGATCTCGGCCCAGTCCGTCGCCTCGGCAGTGGGCGCCTCCGCATGTACCGCCGCGATCGCCGCCTGAAGGGTATACGGGCCGAACCGGCGCGACGAGAGCGCTCGCTCCACCAGCGCCGCCGCTGCCGTGATCTGCTCCCGGTTCCAGCGCGAGCGATCCTGGTCCTCGAGCAGGATCAGATCCCCGTCCGGCGAGGTTCGCGCCGCGCGCCGCGATTCGTGCAGCAGCATCAGCGCGAGGAGTCCCGCCACCTCCGGCTCGGGCAACAACGCGACGAGCAGGCGCCCCAGGCGGATCGCCTCACCCGAGAGATCTGGCCGCGTCAACGACCCGCCCGATGAGGCGGAATACCCCTCGGTGAAGACCAGATAGATCACTTGCAGCACGGTCTCAAGTCGATCGGGCAGGTCAGTCAGCGACGGCACCTGATAAGGAATGCGCGCGTCGCGGATCTTCGCCTTGGCGCGCACGATGCGCTGCGCCAGCGTGGGCGGTGGGATGAGGAAGGCGTGGGCGATCTCCTCGGTCGTCAGGCCGCAGACCTCCCGCAGGGTGAGCGCCACGCGCGCCTCCGGCGGCAGGGCGGGGTGGCAGCAGGTGAAGATGAGCCGCAGCCGGTCATCCTCGACGCCTTCGTCATCCTGCCCAGGGTCGGTGTTCGTGTCGTGATCGAGTTGCTCGGCGAGCATGACGAGCGAGGCGTCGAACCGGGCGCGACGGCGCAGCGCGTCAATCGCCTTGAAGCGGCCGGCTGAGACGAGCCAGGCGCGGGGATTGGCGGGCACGCCATCGCGCGGCCATTGCGTTATGGCGGCGGCGAAGGCGTCGTGCAGCGCCTCCTCGGCACGGTCGAAGTCACCGAGGAGGCGAATCAAGGTGGCGAAGACGCGGCGCGCGTCGGAGCGGTAGATGTCGTCCACTCGCTGGCGTACCTGTTCGGATGCGTCTCCGTGTATCAACGTCGACTCCTCACGCTGCGTCCGTTCCAGCAGGTCCCTTTTCATGCGACGCTCCCGAAGCTCTCACCGTGGCCGTACCCACGAGAGTGTATCAATGCCGGCTTCTTCAGGTGCTGAATCGTTGAGCCGAGCGTGCCTTGGCTTTCGCGGCCTCCTCCTGCCGACTCTTCGGCGCGGCGGTCGTTTCGAGCGAGTTGAGCAGCCGGCGGGAAATCAAGGCAATCTCGTCGACTGCTGCGGAGAAGGCGGCCTCGTTCGCCCTCGATGGTTTGTTGAAGCCGCTGATCTTCCGTACGTACTGCAGCGATGCGGCGAGAATCTCGTCGTCAGCGACTGGCGGTTCGAAGTTGAAGAGCGTCTTGATGTTCCTACACATCCTGCAGTTCCTCCAATCCGATACGATGAGTGAAGAACATTCGTTCTACTAGAGACTATAGGCGTTCGTGCGCATCTGTCAAGGGGATTTCTGACCAAGTTGTCGCGAACAATAGACGGACTCATGGCAGAAGCCGGAAGTCATACTGACGGGAACAGGATGAAACGACTGAATCATGCGAGTCGCACTGACCATCCGAATGCAGAAATACCAACACTTTCTCTTGCCGCGCCGCACCTGTACGTATATACTGCATCTACACAGGACAATCGGACAAGTGAAGTGGATTCGGAATGGCTGTATCGTACGATCCCTATCTCCCGCCGCTCCCACCCTCTCCCCAGGAATTCCGGCGCCGGTCCCGCCGTCGCTGGCGCCGCACGGACTGGATTCTCTGCTTCCTCATCTGGCTCACCGCAACCATCACGCTCATCCGGTTGATCGAGCTGTATAACATCCCGCTCCCCGGCAATTAGATACGGCGTAATGCTGTCGTATATGCGCGGGAGAAGATCAGGCTGACGGCTACTGCGTGAATAGCCACGCGATCCCGATGGAAACACCCTCATCGCGATTTCAGGAATCGTTCAGGCTATGCTCATCCGCCCGCGCGATACTCGTCAGTGACGAGGTCGGAGCGCTCGGTGGCGACGGTCGAATGAAAGGAAGCCGCACCCACCTGCCACACAACCGGGACCAGCGATCGTTCCCGGCCCGTCATTCCTTTGATTATTCCTTCCTCCTCCCCCTTCCCTTACTGGCGGTGGCTCCCCGGCCCCGCCAGTTTTTTGCTCCCTCCCTTTGCCTCGTCGTGGAGCAAGGTAATCGATTGACGAAGCCTCATGCGTATGATTCAGCGGTCGTGGCATGAAATGTGCGGAGAATATGCACAATGATCGGGGCGCGGATCAATGGCGGCTTGTACCTCACCCCGTGGCGGCGCTCCCTCTCCTTGATTATCCCTTCCCCTTCCCCTGCGGCGGTCCCCACCCGCCGCTTTTTCTTGTCATCCGGGGGCGCAGGCTGGAAAGCCTACGCTACTACTCAGTTATTGGGCGACGGGATGCGCCGTGCAATAGGATCGGTGATGATAGGGTCAAGGCTCGTGGCATGATAGGATGCGGCGGTGAATTCGCATGGGAGAACGACAAGGGAGCGGGCATGACGATTCTGGAGGCAGCATATACGGAACGGCAGACGCGCGTCGTCGCGCTGGCGGATGAACTTGCGACGCGCATCGCACCGCGCGCCGCCGGTTATGACCGCGACAACACCTTCCCCTTCGCAGACTTTGCGGACCTCAAAGCGGTCGGGTATCTCGCGCTCACCGTGCCGGAAGCCGATGGCGGCATGGGCGCGAACATTGGCGAATTCGTCCGCGCGCAAGGGCGGCTCGCGCTCGGCAATGGCGCGACGGCTCTCGCCAGCACGATGTCCCTCTCGACGATCGGACGCGAGGCGCAGTTCCATGCCTGGCCCGACGCCATCCGGCAGCGCGTCTTCGCGGCGGCGGTCGCCGACGGCGCGACGGTGAACAGTATCGCTACGGAGCCTGAACTCGGCTCGCCCTCGCGCGGCGGTCGCCCGAATACGACCGCCAGGCAAGTCGAGGGTGGTTGGCTGATCAATGGCCGCAAGACGTGGAGCACGCTCAGCCCGATCCTCACCTTCTTCCTCGTCTTCGCGGGCGTTGAGGGGAGCGATGAGACGGGCGATTTCCTCGTCACGCGCGGGGCGCGCGGCCTCTCAATCGTCGAGACGTGGGACAGCCTCGGCATGCGCGCGACGGGCAGCCACGATGTGCTGCTGGAGGATGTCTTCGTACCGGATGCGGACGTCATCCGGCGCGGCGGGGTGCGCAAGGGCACGGACCCCGGCGCGTCGGATCACCGCGCCTGGGGCGCGCTCGCCGTTAGCGCCACCTACCTCGGTGTCGCGGAGGCCGCGCGGAACACCGCCGTCCAGTATGCGACCAATCGCGTCCCGTCCGCCCTCGGCAAGCCGATTGCCACGCTGCCGACCGTCCAGGCGCGCGTCGGCGAGATGGACATCGCGCTACTTACCGCGCGCGCGCTCCTCTGGTCCACCGCCGACGAATGGGACGTCTCCGCCGGTCGCCGGCCCGGCTTCCCAGGTCGGGTGGCCGCCGCGAAGATGGTCACGACGAACACGGCGGTGCAGGTGGTGGACCTCGCCATGCGGGTGGCCGGCGGCACGAGCCTGACAAAAGATCTGCCGCTGGAGCGCTACTACCGCGATGTCCGTGCTGGGCTGCACAACCCACCGACGGACGACGTGACGCCGACTATCGTCGGGAAAAGCGCCTTCGGGCAGTAGCCGCCCGTCACATGCGCGCGATGACGCACGTTCAAACAGATAGCAACGGCCGTTGCGGGCAATCGACCGGTCAACGATCCGCCGATCGGGAGGTGCTCTGCTATACTAGCGGCCGCGCCATGCGGGCACCGCGCTCCGCCGTGGCGATGAGGGGGGCGTATGGAAGCCGACGCCGTGCACGTCCGCGCGACGGACGACGTGCAAACGGCACGACGGAACGAAACGACCACACCGCGACACGCGGCACGGAGGGCGACGTATAGCGCGCGCGCGACGCGTCTGCCGGTGCGCGCCCTGCTCCTCCCACGTCGCTATCGCGGCACCCTCGCCGCCCTCGCCGCCTTCTATCGTGAGACGCGCACCCTCGGCACCGCGACCCCGGCGCATCGTGCCCGCCTCGACCACTGGGAGGCGGATATCCGCCGCGTGTGGACCGTCAACACCCTCGATCACCCGATTTTGTCGCCCCTCGCGTCGCATGGTCTGCCGTACGAGCCGCTCCTGGCGCTCCTCGCCGCGCAGCGCGAGCGGCAGGAAACGACCGCGTATGAGACGTATGACGATCTGCTCATCTATTGCGCCCGCGCGACGAACCCGCTCGGCCAACTCGTGCTGGCGATCCTCGGCTACGATGACGAGGAGCGCATCGCCTTCAGCGACGCCATCTGCACGGCGGTGCAACTGACCGCCTTCTGGCGCGACGTGGCGCGGGATCATGTGCGCGGGCGCACCTACCTCCCGCGCGAAGACATGCACCTCTTCGGTGTCTCCGACGCGGATCTGACGCAGGCCGTCGCGAACCGCCGGGCGGACACGAATATCCGGGCGCTGATGGCTTTCGAGATCGAGCGCGTCGTCGAACTCTTCCATCTCGGCGCGCCGCTCGTGACGATGCTGCGCGGGCGGGCCCGCCTCGATTGCGCGCTGATCATCTCCGAGGGCCGCGCGATGCTCGGCGCGATTGTTAAGCAGGGGTATGACCCGTTCGTCGCCCGGCCGCACCTCACGCGCACCGCCCGCGCGGGCAAACTGCTCGGCGCGGTCCGCTCGATCAGCGAAGAGACCCTGCACAATCGTTGAAACATTTCGCGGTGGGGGGGGGGGGGGGGGGGGGGAGGAGGAGGGGGGGGGGGGGCGCGAGGGAGACCGAGACGCGGACATACCCGACCAAACGTCCCACC
>JBPCMC010000273.1:0-7764 GCA_051002645.1 Thermomicrobiales bacterium | reverse complement strand
CCGCGACGCGCTCGACGAAGAGTTCCTCGCGCTCTGTCTCTTGCGTGAGCGTCTGCGGGATCTCCTCCATCACCGTGCGGACAACGATGGAACCGGAGTCGCGCCACTCGGGGCGGGCCTCCACCTGCTCCTCGATGATCGGGACGGTAATCTCCTGCTGCGCCGCGTCGACGACATGGGGCTCCATCATGCCCGCCGTCGCCTCGATTGGTGTCGTCATGCCCGCATCCATCGGCGTCATGTCGTGCGGCGCGGGCGGGGCAGCGCTGAAGTCCTCTACGGTTTCCATGCCCGTGACCTCTTGCCGGGGCACGGGCGGGACATAGGTGAGGTCGTCGTCCTGATACTGGCCACCGTGCGTCGGGTGGATGGGTGGTGGCTCCGGCGTGACGAGCGGCGGATCGTTGACGTACGGGTTGACATGGGACGGGTCGTTCTGCGCGGGCGAGGCGAGCCGCGTCTGCATATCGTCCTCAACGAGCGGCGCCGGTGCTGCCATCACTTGCTGCGGCGCGGGCGCGGCTTGCGGCGGTGGCGGCTGCGTGCGGATGATCGCCTGCCCGTTCTCGACGACGAACATAGAGAGCGCGACGAGCGTCGTGCCGTCGCCGTTCCACGCGACGCGGACCGCGCCATCGTAGCCGGGCGCGGCGGGGATCACCTCGGTGACCGTCCCTGTCCACCCGTTATCCGAGCTGACGGGCATCCCCGCGCGCAGTTCGTTCTGCCCATATCCGCCTGGCTGTTGTCCGTAACTCACCGTTCTATTCCTCCTTGCGTGCGCGAACACTCGCGAGCGGCAGCGTCTCGCATCGTGCCTACGCACATCGCGCGCCGCCATCGCGTTCCTTCTATTGTCCATGATGGCGCAAGGGGTACAAAGCAACGAGCAATGAGCAACGAGCAATGAGTAATGCGGGATTCGCTCCCTACTCATTGCTCGTTGCTCGTTGCTCATTGCTTTTCCCCTGCTATACTGAACATCTGTACGATTCGGGGGGAGGGATGGTGTGGTCAGCCCGCTACGCAAGCAATA
The DNA here is from genome assembly GCA_051002645.1 of Thermomicrobiales bacterium. Classification (GTDB taxonomy): domain Bacteria; phylum Chloroflexota; class Chloroflexia; order Thermomicrobiales; family JALYUS01; genus JALYUS01. The sequence continues at coordinate 6,728 of JBPCMC010000273.1, read as the reverse complement.
TCTCGGCATCAAGCAGCAATACCCGGATGTGATCCTCTTCTTCCATCTCGGCGATTTCTACGAGACGTTCGATGAAGACGCGATCACCCTCAACCGCGTCCTCGAAGTGACGTTGACGGGCCGCGACATGGGCAAGGGCGAGCGCATTCCGATGGCGGGCGTGCCCGTCCATGCGGCGGAATCGTACATCGCGCGGCTCGTCGCGGCGGGCTACCGCGTCGCGGTCTGCGAGCAGATGGAGGAACCGAACGGCCGCGTGCCCGTCGAGCGGAAGGTGACGCGCGTCGTCACGCCCGGCACCGTCGTCGAGCCGGGGATGCTGGACGCGGGCACGAACAACTACCTCGCCGCCTGCGTGTCGGATGACCGCTCCGGTCGCTGCGGCGTCGCCTACGCGGACATCACGACGGGCGAGTTTGCCTGCGCCGAGTTGGAGGACATCGACACCCTCGGGCGCGAGTTGCTGCGCATCCTGCCTGCGGAAGTGCTCCTGCCCATCGAGTACCGGCATGGCGAACCGATGCCGCCCCGCCCGCCCTGGTTGCCGAAAGAGGCGATCTTAACGCCCGTCGCGCCGAACCGCTGGCGGCAGGAGCGCGCGGAGGAGACGCTGGAAGGGCATTTCCAGGTCGGCACGCTCGAAGGGCTCGGCCTGGCACATCTGCCGCTCGCCGTGCGCGCCGCCGGGGCAATCGTTGGCTACCTGGAGGAGACACAGCCGAAGGCGCTCGCCCAGATGGGCCGTGTGACCGTCTACAGCACCGCCACGACGATGACGCTGGACGCCCCGACGCGCCGCAACCTCGAACTGACCGAGAGCGGCCGGGGCGACGCGCGCAAGTCGCTCATGTCCGTCCTCAATCATACGAAGACGCCGATGGGCTCGCGCCTGCTGCGTCGCTGGGTGATGCAGCCGCTCGTCGATTTGCACCGCCTCCACGCGCGGCAGGAGGCGGTCGCCTTCTTCCATCGCGAGGGCTTGCTGCGCGCCGAACTGCGCGATGCGCTCAAGCAGGTCGCGGATGTCGAGCGGCTGACGAACCGCGCCTTGCAAGGCATCGCCGGGCCGCGCGAGTTGGTGCATCTCGCCCGCTCGCTGGACGCGCTGCCGCTGGTGCGCGAGGCGATCACGCGCCCGCCGATCGGCGTCAATGCCGATGCCGCCGCCAGTCGCCTCGCGCCCGTGCGCCCGCTGCTCTCCCGCCTGCCGGAATGCGCGGACCTCGTCGAACTGATCCGGGGGGCGCTGGTGGACGATCCGCCCGCCGTGCTCGGCACGCACCCGGTGATTCGACCCGGCTACGCACCCGATCTGGACGACTTGCGCACGACGGTCAACGAGCGGCGCGCCTGGATCGCCACCTTGGAGACGACCGAGCGCGAGCGGACGGGCATCAAGAGCCTGAAAGTCGGCTTCAACAAGGTCTTCGGTTACTTTCTCGAAATCTCCAACGCGCACGTCGCCAATGTGCCGAACGAGTACCTGCGCAAGCAGACGCTCGTCAACGCCGAGCGGTACATCACGCCGGAATTGAAGGACGCCGAGTCGATCATCCTCACCGCCGAGGAGCGCATCAACGAACTGGAGACGGCGGCGTACCGGAGCCTGCTCGCGCACCTGAGCGGGGCGGGCGAGCGGCTGCGCACGGTCGCCGAATCCATCGCGCACCTCGACCTCTTCGCCGCACTGGCGGAGGTCGCCGCCTTCCGGGGTTACGTCCGTCCCGTGCTTGATGACGGCGACACGCTCGAGATCATCGATGGGCGGCATCCGGTCGTCGAGGTGATGCTGACCGAGGGGGGCGAGACCGGTTTCGTGCCGAACGACGTGCAACTGGACGACGAGGCGACCATCCTCGTCATCACCGGGCCGAACATGGCGGGCAAGAGTACCTTCCTCCGGCAGGTCGCCTTGATCGTCCTGATGGCGCAAATCGGCTCGTTCGTGCCGGCGAAGTCGGCGCATGTCGGCCTCGTCGATCGCATCTTCACCCGCGTCGGCGCGCAGGACGACATCGCGACGGGGCAAAGCACCTTCATGGTCGAGATGACCGAGACGGCGGCGATCCTCCACGCCGCGTCGCCCCGCTCCTTGGTCGTGCTGGACGAGATCGGGCGCGGCACGAGCACCTACGACGGCCTCGCCATCGCGCAGGCGACGCTGGAATACCTGCATCATCACCCGACTTGCCGCCCGAAGACGCTCTTCGCCACCCATTACCACGAACTGACCGCGCTGGCGGACGTGCTGCCGCGCATCCGCAACGCGAAGGTGGACGTGCGCGAGGACGGCGACGACGTGGCCTTCCTCCATCGCGTCGTGCCGGGCGGCGCGGATCGCAGCTACGGCATCCACGTCGCGCGACTGGCGGGCGTGCCGAAGGCGGTCGTACAGCGCGCCGAGGAACTGCTGGCGAACTTCGAGGCGAAGCCGAAACCTGGCCTCCCCGCCGAATCGCTCGAAACCGCAGCGGCGCAGGGGAACGGCAACGGAAACAGCGCGCCGATGACGATGCAACTGACGCTCTTCTCGCCTGCCGACGAGATCGCCCGCGACATCGCCGCCCTCGACCCCTACAGCCTGACGCCCATCGAAGCCCTCACCAAGCTCGTCGAGTACCACGAGCGCGCCAAAGACCGCACCGGCGCCCCGAAGCGCGGCAAGCGGTAATAGAGGATGGAAACAGCGACTGGCTGGGACACGCTCTTGTCACTTTCTCATCCGTGGGCGCATCTCGCGTCTTGCAGCGAGCGCACTTTCGGACATCTCTTCAGCGTTCTCCGTCGCCGGGATAATGGCATTGTCGCACGCATCATTCAGGGCGACCGTTGCCAAACCTCGCCCGATTTCTTTCGGGAATCGGCGACTGTCCTCAATTTTCCCTCCTACTTTGGTCATAACTGGGACGCCTTCAACGACTGTATTAATGACCTCGAATGGCTCCCAGCGAAGCATTACATTTTCGGCATCATGCGATCTCATTTGCTACTCGTTCAAGACGAAAACCGGCTCGCAACATTCGCTGATATTTTGAGTGATGCGGCCGATGCGTGGCCGATATATGATGCGGATCGAGATTGGACGAAAACCTGGATAACTGCGGAGGATGGCACGACACAATGGGCGCAACGTCCCGTTGCCTCCTTCCATGCCGTTCTCCATTGTGAACCCGCGAACGAGATGCCGACTCGCGAGCGCTTCCAAAAGGGTGGCCTGTCGCTCGCACCGTTTCATATCTCGCCAGAATTCGCCGCGCAATAGCTGTTCAATAGCGAGAGAAGGAGCATCGTTGGATTTTCGTTTGGTCGCGACTGATCTGGATGAGACATTACTGCGAGATGACAAGACGATTTCGGAGCGCACGCGGGAGGCACTCCGGCGGGTGCAGGAGGCGGGCATTGCGCTCGTCCTCGTGACGGGCCGGCCACCGCGCCGGTTGAAGATCGTCGCGCAAGAACTGGGGATGACGGGCCTCGCGGTCTGCTGCAACGGCGCGATTGTCTACGACCTCGCGGCGGATGCGATTGTGCAGCACGACATGCTTACGCCGGAAATCGCCCGGCAGATCGTCGCCGCTTTGCGGGAGGCGGTGCCGGGTGTCTGCTTCGCGGTCGAGCGGGGCCTCGTCTTCGGCCACGAACCGGCGTACACGGCGATCAGCGAGACCGTCGAGCATGTGCCGCCCGTTTCCGCCGATGCCCATACGCTCTGCGGGGAGGCGGTCACCAAACTGATCGTGCGCCACCCGGAGATGCCGGTCGAGGAGTTGTGGCGCATCAGCCGCACCATCGTCGGAGAGACTGCGGCGACGACGCATTCCGGCGCGCCCTTCGTGGAAATCGCAGCGGCGGGCATCACGAAGGCGTCCGCGCTGGCCGGGTTGTGCGACCGTCTCGGCATCCCATCGTCGCGCGTGATCGCCTTCGGGGACATGCCGAATGACCTGCCGATGCTCGCCTGGGCGGGCCACAGTGTCGCCGTCGCCAACGCGCACCCCGATGTGCTCGCCGCCGTCGATGAGGTCACGGCCGCGAACGGCGATGACGGCGTTGCGGTTGTATTGGAACAGTTAGTGATTGGTGGCGGCGGGCTTATGAACATTAACAACTGAATCGGGCAATGGTCCGGTGGGACAGGTTTGTAACCTGTCGGCGTTCGCAGGTTGCAAACCTGCGCCACCGATTACCCGTTTCAGTATTTAAGGTTCATTAGCCTGCCGAACGACGAGAATGCGGCAGGCTAAAGCCCGCCGCCACCAGTCGTGTGATTACATTGGCATTGTTTCGATCTCGACGTGATTCTTCGTGTGCTGCTCTTGGGACACTTCGGCGAGTACCCAGAGCAGGCCGCCGATCAAGCCGAGGTTCTTGAGGAACTGGACGCGCTGCATACTCTGGGCCTTCGGGTCAGTCTCTTTCCAGAAGGCGTGCCCGACGAGCGTGGTGGGGATCATCGTGCCGATCAGCGCGCCCGCCGCTGCTTTCGGAGTGATGCCGAAGGCGAGCATCAGCCCGGCGATCACCATCGTCGCGCCGTTCACCTTGACCGCCGTTTCCGGCTCCGGGATGCCCGCGCCCCCGACTTTCTGCGTGCGCCCGCCGGGCGTTTTGAAGGCTTCCGCCCCCGCGATGATAAAGATGCCGGAGAGACAGATGCGCCCGAGTGGTTTCAGCATGGTTTCGGCTCCTTCCTGCGATAGTGCGTTCGACGGAGAACAGCATGAAGGATGCCAGAGGCCGGAAGCCAGATGCCAGAAAGAGAGCGTTTCCCCAGCATCTGGTGTCTGGCATCCGGCATCCGGCATCCGGCTTCTGGCATCTGGCTTCTGCCCGCGAGAATCGCGTCATCTCTTCCCACAGCGAACGGCGTGCGAGTATGCTACGGCCCATGAGTGTCGCGGAGTCGAGCAGCAAAGCGGAGAAACCGATCTCGCGGGCCGCGATGGTGATGCCCGTCTATGTGCCGTCTTTCCTACTCTCCTTCGGGCAGGGCGTCCTCGTTCCTACCCTGCCGGTTTTTGCGAAGGGGTTTGGCGTTTCATTCAGTCTTGTCAGTCTCGTGGTCGCGGCGGCAGGGTTGGGCACGCTCGCAGCCGATCTCCCGGCCGGTCTCACGCTCGGCAGGTTGGGGCGGCAGCGAGCGATGCTCATCGGTATTTCCCTCGTCGCCTCCACGATGCTCGTCATCGCGCTCTGGCATCAATTCACCGTCCTGCTCATCTGTCGCCTCCTGGGGGGCGTCGGCGCCGCGCTCTGGGGTATCTCCCGCCACGCATACATCACGGCTATCACGCCGCGCTCCCAACGAGGCAAGTTCATCGCGACCTTTGGGGGCATCAACCGCGTCGGTCTCTTCGCCGGGCCGTTTATCGGTGGTGTGGTCGGGCATCGGTTCGGTCTGTCGTGGTCGTTCGCGCTGGCTGCCATCTTCGCCGCACTCGCCGCGCCGCTCGCCGTCATCTTTATTCGGGACCCGCGAGAGCGCGTGGCGGTTGTCCCGCCGCGCCATCTGCGTTGGGAGAGCGTCCGGCGCTTGATGCGGACCCATCGGGCAGATGTCGTTTCCGCCGGGGCAGCGCAAATCTTCGCGGCGATGATCCGCTCCGGACGGCAACTGATCATCCCGCTCTACGGCGTCTATGCGCTGAATCTCGATGTCGCCTCCATTGGTACGATCGTGACCATCTCGACGGCGATCGACATGCTGATGTTCATACCCGCCGGCTGGGTGATGGACCGTTTCGGCCGAAAGGTCGCCTCGGTACCATCGTTCGCGATTATGGCTGCCGGTGTGGCGCTCATCCCGCTCGCCTCAAACTTTCTCGGCCTCTTCATCGCCACGTCGGTGATTGGTTTCGGCAACGGCATCGGCTCCGGCTCGATGATGACCCTCGGCGCGGACCTCGCCCCGCCGGACGCGGTCGGCGAGTTTCTCGGCGTCTGGCGTTTCATCGGGGACGCGGGGTCGGCAGGTGGCCCGCTCGTTGTCGGCATCATCGCGGACGCGCTCGGCCTCGCCACGACCGCCTTCGTCCTCGCCGGCATCGGCGTTATTGCCGCGCTCATCCTCTCCGTCCTCGTCCGCGAAACCTTGCAGGCCGAACCGCAGGCCCAGGCTCCCTGACGAAACCGGGGAGAACCGCAGAGACGCAGAGGACGCAGAGGGGAAGAGAATTCGAACTTTTCTCTGTGCGTTTCTCTGCGATCTCTGTGCTCTCTGCCGGGTGCCCTCTGGGCGGCATGCGGTTCATACCCGGTTTGTCGTTACGACCCTGTCGGTACCGCCTCCGCGAGGGGGGTGGCGTTTGCGCGGAGGACTTTTTTGTCGAACTTGCCCGCCGAGGTCTTGGGGATCTCCGCAATGAAGCGGATTTCGTCGGGGATCCACCAGCGCGCCACCTTCGTCGTCAGGAATTCGCGGATTTCCGCTTCCGTCACGTTCTCCGCGTGCTCGGGCTTCGGGACGACGAAGGCGACGGGCCGCTCCTGCCACTTCGGGTGCATCAGCCCGACGACGCTCGCCTCCAGCACTTTCGGGTGCGCCATGATCGCCCCTTCCAGTTCGATCGAGGAGATCCACTCACCGCCCGACTTGATGACATCCTTCGTGCGGTCGACGATGTTCAGGTAGCCGTCCGCGTCGATCGTGCCGACATCGCCGGTGCGGAACCAGCCATCGTCCGTCAGTTTGCCGGGGTCGGCGTCGTGATGGTAACCGCTGGCGATCC
>JBPCMC010000272.1:0-13841 GCA_051002645.1 Thermomicrobiales bacterium | reverse complement strand
CGAAGACGGCCATCCGCGCGAAGAGCGCCTGCTCGTCCGCGTCGAGCGTCGTGTAGCTCCAGTCGATCGCGCCGCGCAGCGTCTGCTGGCGGGCGGGCAGGTCGCGCGCGCCGCCGGTGAGGACGCGCAGGCTGTGCGTCAGCCGTTCGAGGAGCGCCTGGGGCGTGAGCAGTTTCGTCCGCGCGGCCGCCAACTCGATGGCGAGGGGCAGACCGTCAAGCCGCGCGCAAATCTCCGCGACGGTCTTCGCATTCGCCGGAGTGAGCGCGAAATCCGCTTTGACTTCCTGCGCGCGGGCAACGAAGAGGCGCACCGACTCGAACTGCATCAACTGGTCGAGCGGCGGCAGTCGTCGCGTACTCGGCAATGGCAGCGTCGGCACGGGGTATTCCCGCTCGCTGTAGAGATGCAGCGCGGCGCGGCTGGTGACGAGCGCCTTAAGGCCGGGTGCGGCGGCGAGCAGCTGGGCAACCAGCAGGCCCGCGACCGCCACCTGCTCGAAGTTGTCCAGCACAAGCAACAATCGCTGCTCGCGCACGAATGCGTGCAGCCGCGCGGTAAGCGACGGGCCGCCCCCTTCGGTCACGCCGAGCGTTTCGGCGATCTGGAACGCCACCCGCGCCGGATCGACGACATCGGCGAGCGGGACGAAGAAGACGCCATCCGGGAAGAATTCGACGCACTCCGCCGCCGCTTGCAACGCCAGCCGCGTCTTCCCCGTGCCGCCCGGCCCGGTGAGCGTCAGGAGCCGCACACCGTCGCGCCGCAGCAGCGCGACGACCGCCGCCGCCTCCCGCTCCCGCCCGATGAGCATATTCGCCTGGGCGGGCAGGTTGGTGCGCCGCGCGTCGAGCGTCGCGAGCGGCGGGAAGTCGGCGGGGAGGTCGGGCGCAACAACCTGGAAGATATGTTCCGGGCGCAGGAGGTCCTTCAGCCGCGCCTCCCCCATATCGCGCAGCGAGACGCCGGGCGGCAGGCTGTCGCGGATTAACTCCTCCGTCGCGCCGGAGACGAGCGTTTGGCCGCCGTGCCCGGCGGAGAGCAGGCGCGCGACGCGATTGAGCGGCCGCCCGAAGTAATCGCCATCCCGCGCCTCGACCGACCCAGTGTGCAGCGCCATCCGCACGCGCAGGGGGTCGCCATCGCCCCAATCCGCCGCGAAGAGCGCGTACTGCGCGGCGAGGGCGGCGTTCAGCGCGGCGGGGGCGTCCGTGAAGGCGGCGTAGAAGGCGTCCCCGACCGTCTTGAAGACGACGCCGTCATGCTCCTCAATTGCTTCCCCGAGCAGCGCATCGTGCCGCGCGAGGATACCGCGCATCGCCTCGGCGTCGTGCTCCCAGCGTTGCGTACTCCCCGCGATGTCCGTAAAGAGAAATGTCACCGTCCCGCTGGGAAGCTCCCGCATCGCCCTTGCCCTCGCATCCGTGCCCAGACTCCCCGGTCAGTATAGCCGCGCCGATGAGGTCGGTGGAAGGGAGGCGAGAGCCAGCGGAATCCAGCCCTCAACGATTCGGCACGCGGAAGGTGCGATCCTGGAGCGGCAGGCGCACCGGGCCGCCCGCGAGATGCGAGAGGAAGCAGGCAAGCCCGAGTTCGAGCGCGGCGGCCCCGTCGCGGCCCGTGGAGAGAAATGGCACGCCGGTCGTCAGCGTCGCGTGCAACTCGGTGAGCAGGCGTTGTGTCGGGCTGATCGTATGCGGCCCTCCCTCGATCGGCTCGACACGGAGCCGCGACGGATAGTGCCGCGCGCCCGCCGCGAACGGCTCGATGCGGGAGAGCCAGCCGTCACCAACCAGTGCGGAGATCGCCACCTGTCCGGTCGTGCCGCGCGCCTCGTAGCCGGGTTGGACGCGATGGACGTGATCGAAGAAGCCGTCGACGCCGCTCGCGAACCGGAGCGTTCCGGTCGCCGGGAGGTCCTGCTCGGGCGCGTAGTCCGGCATCCGCGCCGTCACTTCCACAACATCCCCGGCCCAGAAGCGGAGCAGATCGAAGGTATGCGTGCCGACATGGAGCATCCCGCCCACCGCGAAGGCGCTCACCGTGCCCGGCGTGCCGATGGTTCCGTCATCAATCTGTGCCTTCGCCGCGCGGCAGAGCGGGCTGAAGCGGTACGGATGGTTAACGGCGAGCAGGACATTGTGCCGCTCGCAGGCGGCGAGCATCACGTCCGCCTCGGCCATGCTCGTCGCCATCGCCTTCTCGACGATGATCGCGCGCGCGCCCGCTTCGGCGGCGGCGACCACGATCGCCGCCTTCTCCGGCGACCGCGTGCAGACAGAGACGACATCCGGGCGCTCCTCGCGGAGCATGGCGCGGTAGTCCTCATACAACGCTCGCACACCCCAGCGGTCACCGAATGCTCGCAGTTTCTCCGCGCCCCGGTTGGCGGCGGCGATGAGATCGAAGCCTGCGGTCGTCCGATATGCCCCGGCGTGGTTCACCGGCAGCACCGTGTAGAGTCCGACATGGCGCTCCGCACCACGAAAAGAGGCCGGATCGCGCCGATCGACCACCTCATCGTCGTACGTGCTGCCGATCCGTCCCGTGCCGATGATCGCCGCGCGCAAGGTTTCTGTCGTCATTGGCGCTCCTCCGATCTGTCCCACGTCAGCACCACGCCGAACGCCGTGTCCGGTCGCTCGTAGAGGAGGTCAAAGGCCGCCTTCGCTTCGGTGAAGGGGAAATGATGCGTGATGAGCGGTGCGACACGGATCGTCCCGTCGCGGATCGCCGCCATCGCGCGTGCGGCGGAGGGGGCGCGCGGTGCGTCGGTGAAGTAGCCGCCGATCAGTAACCGCCGCTGAATCTTTCCGGCATCGAGCGGCAGCGGTTCGCCGTGATAGAGCGCGATCAGGTGGATGCGGCCGAGCGGGCGGCAGATCTCCTGCGCCTGCATGAATGAGCGCACCCCCGCCTTGCCGCCGACGCAGTCGATCACGACATCCGCCCCGCGCCCGCCCGTCATGTCGAGGACGGCGGCAACCGGGTCTTCCGTGGCGGCATCGATGACGACGTCCGCGCCCATCTCGCGCGCCTGGGCGCAGCGCGCAGGCAGCGCGTCCACCGCGATGATCCGCCCCGGCGCGTAGGCGCGCACCGCCTGGAGGACGAGGTTGCCGACCAGTCCCTGCCCGAGGATGGCCACCGTATCCCCCGCGCGCACCCCGGCGATCTCCGCCCACACCACCGCGCCCGTGACGAGCGGATGAAAGGTCGCCTGGTCGAATGAGACGCCGTCCGGGATCGCGACGATCCGGCCATCGTCGCCGCCCACGTCGCTGACGACGTATTCGGCGTGCGGCGCGAGCAGGGCGACCGGCTGCCCAATAACGAATTCCGTCACGCCCTCCCCCACCGATGCGACGACTCCGGCGGACGAGTAGCCCATGATCGCCGCATCCAGCGCGCCGGGGTCGAGATAGCGGCGGCCGATCTCCGAGCCCCGGCTGATCAGCGTGCGCCGGTTCCGCACCACGACCTGCCCGGCACCAGCGACCGGCACGGCTGCCTCCTCGATCAGGATATTGCCGACACCCTCCCCTTTGGCGATGCGCCGCATCCTTGTCCCTCCTGCTACATTCGGATTGCGAAGAGCTCGTTGCGCGCTTCGACCGCAGTGACAACGGAGTAATCCGTCACGGAGTCGGCAAGCGCCGTGCTGTCGCCCAGCGCCGCCGGGCGGCGCAGGACGAACTCGGCCTGTGTGAACTGATGATAGAGGACGTACGCCATATCGAACCGTTCGATCTCACGCGCGGTGGCGGTAGTGGCAGCGAAGTCCGGCAGCAAGACCGGGCCGGTATCCACCTGAAAGCGTCCCTCGTCCGGCAGGACGTTCATCGTCTTCACCGGGTAGTCGATGATCGCCGTCCGCTCCCGCGCCGGGTCGTGCAGCGTCGTCCGGGCAACGAGCGGTGTATTGGCGAGCGTCGCCGCGATAACCTCCGCAGCGGTTCCCAGCGGGCGCGCCTCCGCATGGAGATGGATGTCGAGATGCACATCCGCGAATCGCTCGCGGTTGCGCCCGTACTCGCGATTGTCGCGGTCGCTGCGCCAGTGGGTGCGGATGAGCAGGCACTCGTCGGCGGCGAAGATGCCGCAGAACTCGTAGTTCGGCATCTGCAGCAGCGTCGTGTCGCGGTACATGTGCTCGGCCCGGCAGGGAGCGATCAGATAGTACCTTTCACGCGCGCCGGAGCGTGCATCGGTGAGCGTGCACGCGGCATCGAGTTGAATGCGCGCGATGTTTCCCCCACTCGGCCCGAAGAACGTCATGTACGATCCCGCACAATCAATTATCTCCACGGGTGCGCTCCTTTCCACCGCGTTCCGCCCGCAGGTGCGGGCGTGACGATCATGGTCGTTTGTGACGCCTTGCACGGTCTTGACGATTCACCGGGCGAACGCTAGAATGCCAGCAGCAGTAGTTGTAGGACATCCTATGAGTTGACCGGGCCGGCGTCAAGATGTGCAAAATGGGCGCATCGGGACGCATCGACGGTTCATCGGGGCAAAAGGTATGCCGGGCGCAAGCGCACTCGAACGGATGGCGTGCGCATTACCGCGAGAGTTCGAAGGCGCGAGGGAAAGGAACGACTATGAACGCGCAGATGCGACGGCGGGACTTCGTGCGGGCGGCCGCTGGCGCGGCGGGTGCGGCGCTTCTGGCCGCCTGCGGTGGCGGCTCATCGGCTCCGACAGCGACGACCGGGCCGCAGGCGACGCAGGCAGCCCAGGGGCAAAATGCCACGCCCACCATCGCGAAAACGGCGGGCCCCACGACCGCAGCGGGGGCAACGTCATCAAGCCCGTCCCCGGCGGCTGCAGCTGGGTCCAGTCCGGCAGCGGCAGCAGGCGCGCCGGTGCGCGGCGGCACGCTGACCTACGGCAACAGCAAGCCGTCCAAGAACATCATCAACCCGCTCAACACGATCGGCACCGGGCAGAACGTGCTGATCGAAGCGATGTTCCTGCGGCTGGCGTACGGTCGTCAGTGGGGCGACGGGTTGAATCCGCAGGCGAGCGGCCCGATGGACCTCGGGGTCGCGGAGAAGATGACCGAAGTGGAGAAGGACCGCGTCTGGGATTTCGAACTGCGCAAGAATGTCAAGTGGCACGACGGTCAGCCAGTGACGGCGGATGACGTCATCTACGGCATCTGGCTCTCGCTCAACAAGGACGCGAAGGCGACGAATGAGACGCCCGTCGTGGCGATCAAGGGCGGCGACAAACTGAAGACGCAAGGGGGCACGACCGTCGCGGTCGACGGCGCGACGAAACTGAGCGACACGGCCGTGCGCATCGAACTGACACAAGCGATCCCGAACTATTGGATCAACTGGGGCGTCGGCTACTGGCCGATGCCGAAGCACATCTTCGGCGCGATGCCGCTCGACAAAATCTTCGATGAGCCGTACGCGACGATGCCGGTCGGCAACGGCCCCTTCAAGGCGACGAAGTTCGTGGACGGGCAATACATGGAGATGGCGGCGTACGAGGACTTCCATCTCGGCAGGCCGTATCTCGACAAGTTCATCGTCCGCTTCGGGGACGCGGATACGCTGACGGCGGCGATGGAGGCACAGGAAATTGATGGCGTGAGCGTCAACCCCGGCCCAACCTACGACCGACTCATCGGCTTGCCGTACATCGCCGGGAACCCCGTGCCGCGCGATCACCCCGATGGGTTCGTCATCAATTACGAGCGGTTCCCGCAGCAGGCGGCGGCGCTCAACAAGGCGATCTCGTACGCCATCGACATCCCGACGCTGAATAAGCAGCTCTACAGCAATACCCTGCGCCCATCGAACTACCTCTTCCAGCATGTCGTCGGGCTGGCGCAGCCACCGAGCGGCTTCCCGCAGTACACCTATGACCCGGAGAAGGCGAAAGCGATCCTCAAGCAGGCGAACTGGGATAGCAGCAAGGAACTGTCGTGGCAACTGACGGCCAAACCGACGCCCGCACAGGACGCGATGCAGGCGATGCTCGCCGCAGTCGGCATCAAGACGAAGTACGCCATCATCGATCCCGCCGTGGTCATCGAGCAGTTGTATACGAAAGCCAACTTCGACATCGTCTACAGCAACTTCGGCGCGGACCAGAACATGGAGCAGAACTGGAAGTACATCAAGTGTGGTTGGGGGTACGATACCGGCGGCTTCAACTACGCGCGCTACTGCAACATGGACGTTGACACGCTCTGGCAGCAGGGGCTCGCCGAGACAGACGCCGCCAAGCGCAAGGGCATCTACGATCAGGTGACGACGAAACTGGCCGACATGCCGCCGCAGGCGACGCTCTCCCGCGCCTCGATCCTCTACGTCTGGAACAAGCGGGTGCAGGGCGCGTACCCGTACCAGTATCGCCTGCCGGTGCGGCCGGCGTTGGAGCGCGTCTGGATCAAGAAGTGAGGTCGCCACGCTCATCTGGCTCGCCGGTCGTCCACACGCGAGTGGCGAGCCTCCGGGTTGCGTGAATGGGTCAATACATCCTCCGCCGTCTGCTGCTCGTCCTGCCGATGCTCTTCGGCATCACCCTGATTACCTACGCGATTATCAGCCTCGCCCCCGGCGATCCCGTGACCGCACTGATCGATCCGGCGGAGGCGAACATCTTGAGCAAGGACGACCTGCAACGGCTGCGCGAGGACCTGGGACTCAACAAACCGCTGCCGGTGCGCTATCTCCTGTGGTTGAAGGAGACGGCGCGCGGCAACCTCGGTTATTCGATCCAGAACCGCCAGCCAGTGAGCACATTGATCCTCCACCGGCTCTCCGCCTCGCTCGCGCTCTCTGGGTCGTCCATCGTGCTCGCGATTGTGATCGGCACAATCCTCGGCGTCATTTCCGCGCTCAGGCAATACACGGTGATTGACTACCTCCTCACAGTGCTCGCCTTTCTCGGTCTCTCCGTGCCCGTCTTCTTCTTCGCCCTCCTCGGTATCTTCATCTTCGGCGTCAAACTCCACTGGCTGCCCGTCTTCGGCATGTGGACGCCGGGGCAGCCGACGAGCGTCAATCTCGATCTCCTGCGGCACGCCGTCCTGCCCGTTTCCGCGCTGACCCTGACGCATATCGCGGGGTATCTTCGCTACAGCCGCGCCGCCACGCTGGAAGCGCTCTCCGGCGATTACGTGACGACGGCGCGCGCGAAGGGGCTGCGGGAGCGGAGCGTCTTGTGGGGCCATGTCTTCCGCAATGCCCTGTTGCCGATCGTGACGATTGCCGGGCTGGCGCTGCCCGCGCTGATCGGCGGCTCGTTCGTGATCGAGACGATCTTCTCGTGGCCAGGAGTCGGTCAACTCGGCTACACGGCCATCCTCCAGCGCGATTATCCGTTGCAAATGGGCATCGCATTGATCGCGGCGGTCGCCGTGCTGCTCGCGAATCTACTGACGGATCTCACCTACAGCATCGTTGATCCGAGGATTCGCTATGATTGACCCGCAACCGACCGCGACGGTGGAACTCTCCATCCCGCACGTCGCCGGCATGACGGCGCGCGTGCAATCACCGGGGCGGCGGATCCTCCGGCGCTTCCTCTCCCACCGGCTGGCCGTCATCGGCGCGATCACCCTGCTTGTAATCGCCTTCTGTGCCATTTTCGCGCCGCTCCTTGCACCCGCCGGGCCAAACACCATCAACCTGGTACGCATCGGCAAGCCACCGGGCGGCGGCGCGCTCCTCGGCACGGATCAGGTCGGGCGGGACGTGCTCAGCCGCATCCTCTACGGCGCGCGGATCTCGCTCGCTGTCGGCATCGTCGCGGTGGCGATCTACCTGGTGATCGGCTTCGTCATTGGCGCGGTCGCCGGCTTCTTCGGCGGCTGGGTGGATAGCCTGCTGATGCGCTTCACGGATGTGATGCTCTGCTTCCCCACCTTCGTACTCATCCTCATTCTCGTCGGCATCGTCGGACCGAACCTCAGCAACGTCATCTTCGTCATCGGCCTCTTCGGCTGGCCGGGGGTGGCGCGCCTCGCGCGCGGGCAGGTGCTGCAACTGCGCACCCTCGATTACGTCATCGCCGCGCGGATGCTCGGCGGTAAACGGCTCTACATCCTGCGGCGGCACATCCTGCCGAATATCGTCGCGCCGCTGATCGTCGCGGGGACGCTCGGCATTGCCGGGGCGATCCTCACGGAGGCGAGCCTCAGTTTCCTCGGCCTCGGCGTCGTACAGCCGACGCCGAGTTGGGGCTCGATGCTCAACGAGGCGCGCTCGACGGCAATCATCGCCACGAAACCATGGCTCTGGCTCGCGCCCGGCGCGGCGATCAGCCTGACGGTGCTGGCGGCGAACTTCATCGGTGACGGCCTGCGCGACGCCTTCGATGTGCGGGGGCATACGCATCTGTGAACGACAATCAAGAGGAGGAAGCAATGACGGGGACACCGGTGCGCGCGGCGATCATTGGGCTGGGGCGGATGGGTTCGACGTTCGATGACGAAGCCGGGCAGTATGGGCGGTGGCAGCCGCCGCACGCCCACGCGGCATGTTTCCGCGCGGTCCCCGGCGTCGCGCTCGTCGCGGGGGCGGACCCGTATGGCGAGCAGCGCGCGGCATTCAGCGCGAAGTGGGGCGTGACCCCCGACCATCTATACGACGATTACCATGCGATGCTCGCGCGCGAGCGACCGGAGATCGTCAGCGTCTGCACGACGACAACGCCCCGCGCGCGGATCATCCATGATATTGCGACAGCCGATGTAGGCGTGCGGGCAATCTGGGCGGAGAAGCCGCTCGCCATCTCGCTCGCGGAGGCGGACGAGATCGTCACCGTCTGCCGACGCGCGGGCATCCTCCTCGCCGTCGGCGCGAGCCGCTGCTGGGATGCGACCTACAACCGCATGCGCGAATTGATCGACGCGGGCGCGATCGGCCAGGTACTGCAGGTGAACGGCCTCGGCTCCTGCACGCTCTCGCACAACGGCAGCCACTTGCTCACGCTCGTCCGCTATCTCGCGGGCGGCGACTGCGCCTGGGTCTCCGGCCACGTCCATGACGACGGTAGCGACACGGAT
Organism: Thermomicrobiales bacterium; assembly: GCA_051002645.1. Taxonomy (GTDB): domain Bacteria; phylum Chloroflexota; class Chloroflexia; order Thermomicrobiales; family JALYUS01; genus JALYUS01. The sequence goes on along the minus strand of JBPCMC010000272.1, from coordinate 4,813 downwards.
TTCGCGGGCAACGGCTACCTGCAGTTCGATACCGGCGCGCAGGCATTCATCCGCTCCCTGCCCTGCGGCGCGGCGGAGTGGGAGTTCGACGTGATCGGCACGGAGGGGCGGCTGCGCGCCCTCAGCGACGCGGAGGAGGTCGAGTTCTGGCAACTCGCGCCGCCGACGCTGCCGGGACGACGCAAGGAACCGGTGCGCCGCGTTTTCCCCCGCCCTGCGATGGCCCGCACCGCCAACGCGCGCATCGTGGAGGACATCCTCACCGGACTCGCCACGGGCAAGGAGCCGAACTGCAATGGTGAAGCCGCCCGGCAAGCGTTGGAGATCGCCATTGCACTGCGCGAATCGCACCGGCGCGGCGGCGCGCGTATCGAACTGCCGCTCGCGGATCGCACCCTGCGCATCCAATCAAGCGAGACGCTGCACGGAGACGAACCAGTCGCCCTCCGCCGTCAGCGCGCGGCGTCATAGCCCGCCGAAAATGAACCGCCAAGAACGCCGAGAAGAGAGGGAGAATGCGACGTATTTATTCAAACTGCAATGGGATAACGATCTGACCGCTGCGGTCGATCGCACCGACCTTCCCTTTGCTTGATACGAGTGCGAGACCACCCGAAAAGCGACCAGGGAGATCGAATTGCATAGGAATCACCAATCTCCCCGCATCGTCGATGAAACCAAATCCGCCAGCCCCCTTATTACCCTGGACGGGCGCGAGGCCTTCGGAGAACTCATCGACTGCATACCAATTCGCTGGCAGCATGATGACCTTCCTGCCGGTCTTGTCAATGAAGCCAGGCTGCGAGGATACGACGTCCACCCTCGCCCGATCACCGCTGAAGCCGAACGCAGCGCGGAACTGGAGCGGGATCACCATCTTGCCGGTTTTGTCGATATAGCCCCATAGGTTGCCAATCCGCACGGCCGCTAGCCCTTCATGAAACGGTTGGGCAGCATCATATTGCGGTTGGGTTACCATGTTGCCGGATGGGTCGATATAACCGTACTTGTAGCTCCCCACTTTCCCATTCCCGACAGCAGCAAGCCCCTCGGAAAACACCGGGCCTTGATTGACGACGACATTGTCGTAGCGAACCGGAATCACCAGATTGCCGGTCTTATCAATGAAACCAAACTTGTAATGCGACGCGAATGTCGTCACTGGTGCCAGCCCACTAGAAAAGTCCCACGTCTCGCTGAAGTGTGGGGTGACAACCTTCCCCGTAGCGTCGATGAACGCTGAATCCCCGGAAGGGAAGGTAACGGCCGCCAACCCCTCGGAGAAGTTAGATGCGGGCGTGAATTGCGGCGGGATGACGACCGCACCTTGCTTGTCGATGAATCCCTGGTTTTGGCTGCCTGGCAGTTCGATGCGTGCGAGCCCTCCCTTGAAGGAAAAAGCGGCGCTAAATCGTGGAGCAATAGTCATCGTGCCAGCGGCATCGATATATCCATAGACGCCGTTCATCTTGACCGCCGCGAGTCCCTCGGAGAATTGGCCATCCTCTGTCGGATGTACTATCCGCGACTCTGGTGCACCCGTCGTTGCGGCGGAAGAGCCGGTCGCAACGGTAGGCTGGGGGCGAGTCACTGTCGCGGAAACGCGCGGAGACGGAGTAACCGCCGCCGATTGGCATGCGCACAGGGCAGCAATGAATAGAATCGAGAGCCCGAGACGAGCGGCACTCTTTCGCTTGCTGAACACGTTTCGGTGCCACATGATTGCAGACAACTCCCGCTCGATTCGATGTCACAGTATGCCTATCATACAGCAGCCCACCTAACGGATTCGATAGCCCACGACGAAACACAACAGGGTTCGCCCTCCATACCCGGCGTCATGAAGTCGGGTCAATCCGCGATCAGTGTGCGATACTACGGGCGGTGCATTGTCCATGCGCCCGGCGCAGCGCGGGGTGCCGGTCTGTTGGAGGTAGAAGGCTTTTGCAACGTCTGGAAGCACCGGCGCGGTCGCGTGTCTGGTGGAACGAATATGTCGCGCTTTTTCTCACCGTTTGGATGGTCGGGAGTGTCGTCTGGGCGCTCGGGCACGCGGGGTGGGACCCACTTCTGCGGCGGCTGCCCATTGTTGCCGTCCCCGCGCTCGCGATTGGCTACGGCGGCGCGAAAATGCGCCGCCTGCCGCTCTACGCGGCGCACAGTCTGGCGCTGATCGGCGGTGCGCTCACCTGCTGGCTCGTCGCGATCACCGCACCCGGTGTCGCCATCGGGTCGCCCCGGCATCGCACCCTGCTCCTCTGGCGACAGGGCGTCGAGTGGACGCGCGCCGCGTGGCGGGGTGAGGCGCTCAACGAACGCGCGCTCTTCGTGCTGCTCGTCAGCGCGCTCGTCTTCGCGCTCGCCTACATGGTGATGGGCTGGGTCTTCCGCACCGGGTCGTCGGCGCTCGCCATCGGCGTGCCGGGGATCGTCCTGCTCGCCACGGTCGGCACGACGGCGCTCAATGGCCGCTGGTACCTCGCGGCGTTCCTGCTCGGGGCGATCCCGCTGGCGGCGCGCTTCGCCGGGTTCCGGCAGGAGGCGCGCTGGCAGCAGCAGTGGATCGCCTACCCGGTCACGCTCCGCTCGCGCTACCTCTCCGTCGGCTCCGGCATCGCCCTCGTCCTCATCCTGCTCACCACGGCCCTGCCGCTCTCGGTGCATGTCTCCGCAGTTAACAAGGCATGGGAGCGCGCACAGCACCCCGCGCAGCAGATCTACGCAAATGTGCAGGAGCGCTTCACCCGCGCCGTGGACGGTCAGGGGCAGCCGACGGTCGTCCCCGGCTTCGCGTCGTTCGGGCCGACCTTCCGTCTCGCCGGGAGCCTCAATCTCTCGGACGCGCCCGCCGTGGTGCTCACCGCGCAGGAGGGCCATTACCTGAGCGCGAATGCCTACGATTTTTACACCGGCCTCGGCTGGGAGGACCGCGCGGCGGCGACCTTCAATCCGCAGGGGCCGAACGGGGCGGTCTACTCGCCGCAGGTCTCGGTCGGCGCGACGCAGCAGGTGCCGGGACCGGCGGGCGGCACCGAGGCGACGCAGGCGATCCCCTGCGACACGCAGTTCCTCCGACCGCGCGGCACCCTGCTCTATTCGTGCGGGCAGACGGAGACGCTCTCCGAGGATACGCGCGTCTCGCTCTCCTGGCAGCAACTCGGGCAGGCTGGGCTCGCCATCCCGCCCGCCCCGAACACGACGCCCGCGCCATTGACCAACCTCGTCGGGCTTGTCAGCAACCTCCAGGGCCTCGCGCTGCCCGGTGCTGTACCGACCCCCGGCGCGAGCGGCGATGCGACGACAGTGCGGCCGGATGGCACCCTCGTCATCGCGCTCAGCCCCGCGAAGGCGCAATCATGGCAGCCGACAGCGGGCGACCTTGCGGGATATGTGCAGCGCGCAATGGCGGCGCAACCGCAGACGGCAAACGCCAGGCCGATCACCCGCCTGCTCATCGCCACGCCCGCCACCGATACACCAGACACCCGTAGCACCGTCGATGCGCGCTTCGCGGCGATCGACGCAGAGCAGGATCGCCTGCGCAAACAGTTAATCGATACGCAACTCGTCGTGCAGGGCGGTAAGGTGACGACGCTCCTCTATCGCGGTCAGACGCCGAACTTCGCCGACGTGACGACGCTCGACGCGGGCGCACCGATTGCGGCCAACGAAACGGTGGCGACGACCGCCCGCGTCAGTACCGCCACCGCCGACCAGTTGCGCGCCGCAGCCACCTCGTACCCGCAGTGGCTGGATCGCTACCGCCTGCTGCCGGATGGCTCCGCGCCGAATACCATCACCACGCCGCAGCGCGTCAAGGACCTCGCGGCGCAACTGGCGCGCGGCCAGCGCGACCCGTACGACATCGCCACCGGCATCGAGCGGTACCTGCGCGCGACCTATGGCTACGCGACAGTCGTCAACAATCCGCCCGTCAATCGGGACGTCACCGATTACTTCCTCTTCGATGCGAAACAGGGGTACTGCGAGTATTTCGCGACAGCGATGACCGTCCTCTTGCGCGCGAACAGCATCCCGGCGCGCATGGTGACCGGCTACCTGCCCGGCTCGCGGCAGGCGGACGGCCGCTTCCTCTCGCGCGAGAGCCAGGCGCACGCCTGGGTGGAAGTCTACTTCCCGCAATATGGCTGGATCACCTTCGACCCAACGCCGCGCCCGGATGTCGCGCCGATTGTGCGCGGCTCCGGCAACACCGCGCCCGAACCGACACCCGCACCTGCTCCGGCGCCCGCTCCGGCCCCCGCACAGCCGCCCGCGCCATCAAATACCACCTCGCAGCAGCCGACCGCATCCTTGAATGCGGGGCGCGATGGCGGCTTCCATCTGTCGCCGCTCTTCCTACTCATCCCGCTCACGCTGCTCGGGCTCTGGGCGCTCGCCGCATGGTATTGGTTCCTCCCCTTCCGGGGCCTCGCGCCCGCCGCGCAGTGGTACGCCCGCCTCCAACGCAGCGCGCGCTGGCTCGGCGTCCCGAATGCACGTGCCGCCACCCCGTTCGAGACTGCCGAGGCGATCGGCGCGCGCCTGCCGGACGGCAAACCCGCCGCCATGACGATTGCTCAGCGCTACGCGGAGGAGCAATACGCCGGTCGCCCGCCCGCCCCGACCGACCTGGACGGCTTGCGCGGCGCGTGGAAGGTCATCCTGGGCCACACCCTCCGCATCCTCCCCCGCCGTCTGACGAAAGGGCAGCGGAAGAAGCGCTGATTTCTCAGCGTGGCAGGCAGTAACCCTATGCGGTTCAGTTTCGGGTAGGATCAATCTGTAGGGGCACCCCTCCTGGGGGCCCCCC
>JBPCMC010000271.1:0-13296 GCA_051002645.1 Thermomicrobiales bacterium | reverse complement strand
TGGTAGATCGGCGTGTTGTGCGCGCCCGTCGTCGGGTCGGCGTGCTCGCCCGCATGGATCGCGCGCGTCGAGAATCCGTGGCCGTTCTTCGCTCCTGCCATTGTTGCTACCCTTCTCGTCATCTCCGCATCGGCGTTCCTATCGTCGCCGGAAGCAAGTATGACACAGGCAGCGTACCGCGAGCGTTGGCAGTGGGACAGTTTGAAATGGGCGGGGCGGGATTTGACCTGCTGGGCATAAGGGTCAGTGTGAGCGATCCTTGCGTGCTTCGAGTATGGCGACGACAACTAAGGTCGCTGCACTAATCAATGTTATGGCACGCCAAAATCCCCCGACACTGAAAGACTGAGCAAATCCAGCGCCGGCCAATATGAGAGGGGCTACCCATGCTACACGGCGGTTGTTCACGCTACCCTGTCGCCTTCTGCGCACTCGCCGTGCGTTCCAACGGCGTCATCGCCGTCTCACGCGCCTTGCCGCTCCATATTATCGGAAGGTACAGAACGATTCAAACTGACCCACTGCCCGAGCGTCAGACAGCGAGATCGCGCCGACGGAAGGCGACCAGCGCGACGACGAACAAGACGAGGGTCACGGCGAGCAGGGCGACAACATGCGCGAGGTTCAATCCGTACCGCAGCGGTTCGCTGCTGGCGTAGAGGTAGAAAGGGGAGACTTTCGCGATCGGCCGCAGACTACTGATAAATGAAGGGAGCGACTGCATGAGATAGCCCGCCACCGCGACCGCCGCGCTCACGCCGACCGCGACCCCGCGCTTGCCCGTCGCGCAGCCGAGCGCGAGCGCGAGCGCGCCGAACCAGAGGCCGAGCAAGACCGCGCTCGTTGTTGCCGCCGCGAGATGCCCGCCACTGATCTGCATATTGATGACCGTTGCCCCGACAAGGAGCGCGAGCCAGAGAATTAGTCCGAGCGCGCAGAGCAGCAGACAGAGTGCGGCGAACTTCTCGCGGACGACCCGCCCGCGCGCCACCGGATAGGAGAGCAGCAGATCGAGCGTGCGCCGTTCTTCCTCCCCGGCGATGGCGTTCGCGCCGAGCACGATGGCATAGATGAGGAAGAGCAGCGGGATGAAGAGCGCGAAGGTCTCCGCCTGCAAATAGCCGGCGGGCGAGATGAGATCGAGTTGCGTGCCGCCGATCAGCGCCTTGACCCCGTCCGGCAGATTTTGCAAGGTGCGGTTGAGGTCCGGGTTATCCCGGATCGTCGGATAGACGGCGAACAGGTAGAGGCAGAGCGCCATCAGGCCGATCCCATACCAGATCAGCGGGCGCCGTTGGTCGCGCAGCGTTTTGAGCCAGATATTACGCAGCATCGCGGTGCCCCTCCACGTAGTAGGCGAGGAAGACGGCTTCGAGGTCCGGCTCGTGGCTCGTGATCCGCTCCACCTCGAAGCGCGCGATCGCCTTCACAAGCGCGTCCATCGAACCCGTGACGACGCAGCGAAGCATCGGGCCGTCCACCGTGAGATCATGCACGCCGGTCAAGCCACGGAAGGCGTCCTGATCGACGGGCTGGGCGAAGCGGATCTCCGTGCGATGCACCGCGCGCTCCTTCAAGGTCGCGATTTCCTCGACCATCACCAGTTGCCCGTCCCGGATGATGCCGACGCGGTCCGCGACGTGCTCCACCTCCGCCAGCACATGGGACGAGAGGAAGACCGTCCGCCCCTGCTCCTTCACTTCCCGCACCATGCGCAGGAACTCCTGCTGGACGAGCGGGTCCAGCCCGTCTGTCGGCTCATCGAGGATGAGGAGGTCCGCATGGGACATGAATGCCTGCACGATACCCACTTTCTGCTTGTTCCCTTTGGAGAGCGAGCGAATCGGGCGGCTGAGATCGAGGGACAACCGCTCCGCGAGTGCGCCGATAACGCGCTCGTCGATCCCGCCGCGCAGGTTGGCGAAATAGGTCAGCAACTCCCGCGCTGTCAGATGATCGTAGAGCGCGAGCTCGCCCGGCAGATACCCGACGCGGCGGCGAAGCGCCGCCCCGGCGCTGCCCACGTCCGCGCCGAAGAGTTGCACGCGACCGCGCGTCGGGCGGATGAGATCGAGCAGGAGGCGGATGGTCGTCGTTTTCCCCGCACCGTTGGGGCCAATATAGCCGAAGACTTCCCCGCTCTGTACATCCAGATGAATGTCCGTGATGCCGCGATGCTTTCCGTACGCTTTGGTGAGACCTTCCAGATGAATCGCGCTCGCCATCATGACCGCTCCTTCCGCCGCTCCTGCCGCCAGCGTTCGACGAGCACGGGGACTTCGCGCTCGTAAAAGGCGTAGAAGTCGCGCATCTCACATAGCCGCCGCGTCGCCTCCTCGTTGGCATTCGCCCGCAGCGCAAGGCCGTCTTCCGCGAGTTCGCGCAGGGAGGTGACCAACCCCATCCGTTCCTCCGTCGAGCGGGACCAGGTATCCTCCCGAAGGCGGAAGTAGTCGCGCCGCCTGCCGGGGAGGACGACCCGCTCAACGAGGGCGACCTGCATCAGCAGGCGGATCGTCGTGCTGATCGAGGCTTTGCTCGCCTGTAACGCCACGACGAGTTCGCCCGGCGATTGATGCGGCGGGTCGCAGATGAGCAGCCAACCGAGCACCCGCCCCGTCATCCGCGGCATCCCGAGATGCTCGATGACGATCCCGGCCCGCTCCACGAACAACTGCTCCGCCATCGTCGCCTGTTCCTCGTCCATGCCACGCTCCTTCCTGATCGTGGTATAGCATGTTCAGTCTGTTCAGTCAATACTGAACAAAGCGAACTTCGCGCCGCCTTTCCCAACCTCGCCGTTTCCGGCTACACTGCGCAGTACGCAACTGACGGGGATGCGCGACAGCAGATGAGGAGGACGCGACATGGCGAAGACGATTGCGGTCATCGGGTTGGGTGCGCTCGGGGAGCCGATCGCGGCGACGCTCATCAAGGCGGGGTTCGAGACGTTCGTTGTGCCACACAACAGCCGCGTCTCGGCGGAACGGCTCGCGGCGCAGGGCGGCACGATCGTCGATACGCCGAAAGAGGCGGCGGCGCGGGCCGATTTCGTCCTCACCTGCGTGCCGGACGGCCCGGAACTGACCGAGACCGCGCTCGGCCCAGGCGGGATCATCGAGGGCGCGAAGGCGGGCACGGTCGTCATCGACATGAGCACCGTCTCGCCCACCTACACGCGTGAGGTCGCGTCGAAATTGGCGGAGAAGGGTGTCGGCATGGTGGACGCGCCGGTCTCCGGTGGCCCGCCCCGCGCTGCGACGGGCGAACTGACGATCATGGTCGGCGGCGACGAGGCGACAGTCGCCAAGGCGAAGCCGGTGCTCGACGCGCTCGGCTCGGGCGGCAAGACGGTCACGCACGTCGGGCCGATTGGCGCGGGCGAGATGGTCAAACTGGCGAACCAGTACATCATCAGCGCGATCATGATCGCCAATGCCGAGGCGCTGACGCTCGCTGTCAAGGGCGGCGTGGACGCGCAGACGGTGAAGGGCGTCCTCTCGACCGCGACGGCGGGCAATTACCTGCTCAATAACTGGATTGACCGGACGATCTTCAAGGATGAGTACACCCCAGGCTTCTCGATGAAACTGCTGCGCAAGGACCTCAACGCCGCCCTCAACGCGGCGAAGGACCTCGGCGTGCCGACCGAGATCGGCTCGCGCGCGATTGAACTCTATGACCGTGGTCTCGCGGCGGGGATGGCGGCGGACGATTACAGCGGTGTCAGCCGCTTCGCGCAGGACGCCGCGAATATCACCATCGCCACCGGCAAGCCGCGCCGTGGGGAGGGGGCGAAGTGAGCGCCGCACCCGGCACCTACAACGACGGCTCTCTCCAGGGTAAATGGGCGCTCGTCCTCGGCGCGTCGAGCGGCTTCGGAGAGGCGAATTCCCTCGCCCTCGCGCGCGCCGGGGCGAACATCCTCGGCGTCCACCTCGACCGCCGCCAGACGATGCCGAATGTCGAGCGCATCACCGGGGAAATCGAAGGCATGGGGCGGCAGGCGCGCTTCTTCAACATGAACGCCGCCGACCCCGAGGCGCGCAAAGGAGCCCTCGACACGGTCGCAGGCGAGATCGGGCCGGGCGGTGTGCGCGTCGTCCTCCACTCGCTCGCCTTCGGCACCCTGAAGCGGTTCGTCGGCGACGACGTGATTAACCAGAAGCAGATGGACATGACGCTCGACGTGATGGCGCACTCGCTCGTCTACTGGGTGCAGGACCTCGTCGCGCGCGGCTTGCTCAGCGAGGGCGGGCGCGTCTGGGCGATGACCTCGGCGGGCGGGCACCGCGCGTGGCCTGCCTACGGCGCGGTCTCGGCGGCGAAGGCGGCGCTGGAGGCGCACATCCGCCAACTCGCCGTCGAACTGGCGACGCAGAAGATCGCCGTCAACGCCATCCAGGCGGGCGTCACCGACACCCCCGCCTTACGCAAAATCCCCGGCAACGACGCCCTGATCGACTACGCCGCGCGCGTCAACCCCGGCGGCCGCCTCACCACGCCGAGCGATGTGGCGAGCGCCATCGTCGCCCTCTCCGGCGCGGGCACCGGCTGGATGACCGGCAACGTCATCCGCGTCGATGGCGGCGAAGATATCGTCGGGTAGGACTGAGGACTGAGGACTGAGTGCCTGGGAAGCGACGCAAGTCACTTCCCATCTCCCCCTTCCCCACTGGGGAAGGGCGGGTGCCCTTTGGGCGGGAGGGGGTGAGGGCCAATGCGCGTCTGTGTCGTCACGGGTGGGGCGAGTGGGATCGGCCACGCGATCGCGGAGCGTTTCCTGCGCGGCGGGGATGCGGTCGTTGTGCTCGACAGCAACGGCGAGCAGTTGGCGGCGGTCAAGCCCGAATTAGAAGCACTCGGCACGGTCGCGTGCATCCACGGCGATGTATCGGTGGATGCCGATTTGGAGGAGGCGGCGCTCGCGGCGGACGGTCTCGGCACGCTCGGTGTCTGGGTGAACAACGCCGCCTACAACATCATCGGCGCGATCCATGAGATCGACCGCGAGACGTACGACCGGGGCATGGCGGTCGATTTCGGCGGTGTCTTCTGGGGCACTGCGGTCGCCATCCGCCGGATGCTGGAGAGCGGCGGCGGGAACGTCATCAATATTTCGTCCGTGCAGGCGCTCGTCGGCTTGCGCGGCTTCCCGGCGTACGCGGCGTGCAAGGGAGCGATCATCTCGCTCACCCGGCAGGTCGCCGCCGAGTACGCCGGGCGGCAGATCCGCTGCAACGCCATCGCGCCCGGCGTGATCGCCACGCCGATGAACGCCAAACTGCTCGCCGAATCGGACGACCCCGATGCGCTTCGCAAAGAATGGGATACTCTGTGCCCGGTCGGTCGCTACGGCACGCCGGAAGATGTCGCTGAAACCGCCTGGTTCCTCGCCTCCGAGGGCGCATCGTTCATCACCGGCCAGGTCATCCAGGTCGATGGCGGTGCCACCATCGTCGCCCGCGGGCAATAGGGGGATGGTCTTTACCACAGAGGCACAGGGAGCACAGAGAAGGGACGGAGAAGAAAGAGAGAAGATAGGGAGACTGGTCGAGATAACAACGAGTCGATAGCAGTTTACGTATTCCTCCCGGTTTGTTCGCGTTTCTCTGTGCCCTCTGTGCCTCTGTGGTTCAGTATTTTGGGAGTGTGTATGGCAGGGGATGGGTCGCTGGACGGGACGTGGGCGGTGGTGCTCGGGGCGTCGAGCGGGATCGGGGCGGCATGTGCGGTCGCGCTGGCGGAGGCGGGGGCGGACATCGTTGGCGTAGCGCTCGGGCGGCGGCAATCGCGCGGCACGGCGGAGGAAGCGAAAGCGGCGATTGAAGCCGCCGGGCGGCGCGCGTGGTTCATCCGTGCCAATGCCGCCGATGCACAGGGCCGCGCAAAGGTGCTGGATGAGATCGCGCCCGTCGTCGGGGCGGGCGGCGTGCGCATGCTGATCCACTCGCTCGGCTTCGGCTCGCCGGTGCGGTTTATTGGCGGCGAACCGTCCGTCCGGGGTGTGCCATTCTCGCGGCAGATGGAGATGACGCTCGATGTGATGGCGCTCTCGCTCGTCTACTGGACGCAGGACCTGATCGCGCGCGGCCTGATGACGAGCGGCGGGCGCATCCTGGCGATGAGCAGCCACGGCTCGCACCGCGTCCTGCCCGGCTACGGTGCGGTCGGCACAGCGAAGGCGGCGCTGGAAGCGAATGTCCGCGAGTTAGCCGTCGAACTCGCGCCCTGCGGCATCACCGTCAACACGATCCGCGCCGGCCTGACGGACACGCCATCCTTCCGCGCCATCCCGACCTCATCCACGATGCTCGCCCACGTCCAGCGCACCCACCCCGCCGGGCGCATCACCACCCCGAAGGATGTCGCGGGCGCGGTTGTCGCCCTTTGCTCCGCCGGGTGCGGCTGGATCACCGGCAACACCATCAGCGTCGACGGCGGCGAGAGCATCGTCGGATAGCCAGTCGCCCCACGACGCTATGCGGGGGCATCAGGACGATCTCAATGATCTCCGTTGTCGGTGGTGAGGAGGTTAATCGTCTCATCACCGATGCGGGCCTGCACGATCAGTTCGCCGCCGAGCGCCTCGATGAACCGCCGCATCGTCGAGAGTTGGGGGTCGTCACCGCGCTCGATGCGCGAGACGTTCACCTGCGACACGCCGAGCGCCGCCGCCAGTTCCTGCTGGCTGACATGCTGATTCTTGCGCAACCGTGCGAGGGCATTCTCGCGCAGGATTTCCCGTTTGCCTGCCTCAATCGCCGCCTCCCGCTCGGGCGGCCGCTGGTGTCGAATCTCCGACCATGGCGTATGACCGCTCATAGGAGTCCTTCCTTTCGTAATTCTGTCAGATAATCGTCGTACAGGCGTTCCGCCTGCGGGATATTCCGCTCATACCAGCCGTGCCAATCATTCGTTTTGCTGCCACCGATTGGCCCCCACCTCCGACCCCTCCCCCGCAGGGCGGGCGGAGGGGCGGGGGCGGGGCGTCACTATCGACAGTCGCAGCGCACCCCGCGCTAATAGGGAATCGCTTGGCTGAGATAGTCCTCGCGCAGTTCGTGGCCGAGGCCCGGACGGTCGGAGACGTGCATAAAGCCGTCGCGCACATCAAGTGGCGGCGTTAGCGCCTCCTGATAGTGCGGCAACTCGCTGTAGGCGATCTCCAGGCGGAAAAAGTTCGGCGTCGTCATCATCACCTGCGCGCCGGCGATCAACGTGAGCGGCCCGGTCGCGTCGTGCGGGGTGATCGGGATGAAGAATGCCTCGGCCATCGTGGCGATCTTCTTCATCTCGCTGATGCCGCCGGTGCGGATGATGTCCGGCATCAGGTATTCCGCCAGCTTTCCCTCCAATACGGGGCGGAACTCCCAGCGAGTATAAAGCCGCTCGCCGACACAGACCGGCACGTGCGTGGCGTCCCGGAACTGGCGCAATGCGTCCACGTTCTCGGGCGGTACCGGCTCTTCGAACCAGCCGATGCGGTAGGGTTCGAGCGCGGTGGCAAGCCGGATCGCGGTCGGCAGATCGAACCGACCGTGGGCGTCGATGAAGATCTCCACGCCATCCCCAACCGCCTCCCGGATCGCGGCGACGATCGCGACCGCTCCCGGCTCCTGCTCGGACGGGTAGCCGGCGGCGTAGCGCGAGAGGTACGCATGACCACCCTTGAAAGGATCGAGCTTGACCGCCGTGTGGCCGTCCGCCACCGTCTTCGCGGCCGCGCGGGCAAACTCCTCCGGGGTGGTACAGCCCGCGAACCAGCCGTTGCTGTAGAGGGTGAGCCGGTCGTGGAAGCGGCCGCCGAGCAGGTCGTAGATCGGCAGGCCGAGCGCCTTGCCGCGCAAGTCCCAGAGGGCGATGTCCACGCCGCTGATCAGGGCGGAGACGAAGCCGAGCGAGCCGAGCGAGTTGAAGCCGGAATAGAGCTTGTGCCAGAGATATTCGATGCGCGACGGGTCCTCGCCGACGAGGAGGGGGCCGAGTCGGCTGGCGGCGGCAGCGACAATGGCGCTGTTCGGCCCGGAGGAGACCTGGCCGATGCCGTGGATGCCCTCATCGGTGTCGATGCGGAGGAAGACCCACGGATAACGCGTGCCGGGGAGATGGTAGGTCGTCACGCCGGTAATCTTCATCGTTCGCCCTCCGTGCGGGAGACCATACGCCTTCACCGATTTAAGACGCATCTGGCGAGCAACATATCACGACCGGCTCGATTGTCCATCCTCCCGGACTGGCATCACGATGCGGCACCAGCACAACCGAAGAATACTTTTAGCGGAAGAGGTCTTTCGTCGGGTCCATGATGAGGTCGTGGCCGGTGCCGTCGCCACGGTCGTAGGCGAAGCCACGAATGACCGCGACGGGCACCATGTCGATCTTCCCCATCACCAGTTCCGCCGCGCCCGCCAGTTCGTCCGCGACGGCCATCACGGTCACGCGCAGGTCATACCCGGCGGGGTCGGTCTGCCCGCGATAGTCCGCGAGTGGGAGCATCCCGGCGACGCCGATGGCGATGTTGATGATGCCATTGCGCCACGGTCGCCCGAAGGAGTCGGAGATGACGACAGCGACGTCCGCGCCCGTCCGCTCCCGCAACCCGGCACGAATGCGGGCGGCGGAGGCGTCCGGGTCGCGCGGCAGGAGGCAGACGGTCTGACTCGCGACATTCGAGGCGTCCACCCCGGCATTGGCGCAGATCAGGCCGTGTCGCGTCTCGCAGATGATGATGCCGCGCTCCATCCGCACGATGCGCGCGCTCTCCCGCAATACGACATCGACCTGTCGCGCGTCCTTGCCGAACTGCTCGGCGATCTGCACGGCGAGCGCGGAGGGGGTGATCGTGCGGAGGTCCACCAGTTGGCCCTCCGCCTTGGAGACGATTTTGTGTGTGACGACGACGACATCGCCGTCCGCAAGGGGGCGCTCGCGCGTCGCGTCCGCGATCAGCGCCGCGATGTCCGCCCCCGGCTGGACCTCGTCAATCCCCTGAACGGCCGTGATTTCAACGCTCACCATGCGCCTCCCATAGCAGGACAGCAGCGTACCATCGACGTATGATCGGCGCGCGGGTGGGATGACGTCACGCCACCCCACCCACCGCTGCCTGCGCGGTTGCCTTCTCCGGCCACTTCAGGTTCGGGATGACGTGCTTCGCCATCCCGGCGATCCACTCCGACTGATTGCGCCCGACGTTGTGGACGTAAATCTCGTCGAAGCCGAGATCGATGTATTTCTGGACGTTGGCGCGGTGCTCGTCCCAGTCCGGCGTCATCAGCACGCGATTCTTGAAGTTCTCCGGGCGGATGAACTTCGCCATTGCCTGGAAGTCCTCGGGGTTGCGGACGTCCGCTTTCGGCCACGGCATGCCGCCGTTTGGCCACTCCTTCATCGCCCACTCGACGCACTGCTCCTGCGTCTCCGCCCACGAGGTGTGAATCTGGATCAGTTTCGGCAGCGTCGCCGGGTCCTTGCCCGCCTCGCGCGCGCCGCGCTCGAACCGCTCGAAAAGCCCCTTGATCTTGTCGTCCGCCGCGCCGACGGTGATCAGGCCGTCGACCGTCTTGCCGGTGCGCTGCGCGGTGACCGGCCCGGCGGTGGCGATGTAGATTGGCGGCGGAGTGTCCGGCATCGTGTAGAGTTTGGCGGATTCGAGCGTGAAGAAGTCGCCCTTATGCTTGACGACTTTGCCGGTGAAGAGCTTCTGAATGATCTCGACCGCCTCAGTCATCATCGCCAGTCGCGTCGGCGCTTCCGGCCAGAGGCCGCCGATGACGTGCTCGTTGAGCGCCTCGCCGCTGCCGAGGCCGAGGTAGAAGCGACCGGGGAACATCGCCTCGGTCGTGGCGGCGGCGTGCGCGACCACGGCGGGGTGGAAGCGGAAGGTCGGGCAGGTGATGCCCGTGCCGAAGCGCATCGTCTTGGTCGCCTGACCTAATGCGCCGAAGAAGGTCCAGACGAAGGCCGCCTGCCCCTGCTCCGGTGTCCACGGATGGAAGTGCTCGGACGCAAAGACGCCCTCGAAGCCGACCTCCTCCGCCTCCTGACACCAGCGTACGAGATCGTTCGGGTGGAACTGTTCCAGCGATGCCGAGTAGCCGATAAAGCCCATGTTGCCTACCCCCTGACGGGCGCACGGCTGTGCGCCCCTACATCGTTCCCCGCATTTCTCCCCTCTCCATCGCAATGGAGAGGGGCCGGGGGTGAGGTTCTTAGAACCCGCGCTCCATCGCGCCTTCGATTTTCATGCGCAGCGTGATGCGATGTTCCTTGCGGAAGTTCGCCGCCGATTTCTCGGCCTGCTCCGCCCCCGAGTAGCGAGCCGCGAGCCGCTTGATATCCGCCTGTGCGGTCTCAACCTCGTCATTGAGCGTCACGGTGCCGCGCAAGGTGACGAACCGCTGCCCGTCCTCGATGCAGATCGAGATGCGCGGGTCGCGGATGAGGTTGCGATCCTTCAGGCGACCCTGCGCGGTGTTCATCATCACCTCGTCGCCCTGCAACTCGTACCACATTACCGTCTGCTGCGGTGTGCCGTCCTTGTTGATCGTCGCCAGCACGGCGAATCGCTTCTCATTCAGGAACTTCTGCGCCTCGTCAGATAGTGTTGCCACAATTCCTCCTAACCCCAGCCCCTTCCCGCGTCGGGAAGGGGATCTCGGCTATCAACTCGTCACTGCCCACTGCCTACTGCTCACTGCTCGCTTCCCTCACACCCAATGGACGAACTCGACCCGGTTGCCGTCCGGATCGCGATAGAAGGCATTCATCACCCGCCGCTCGACGCCGGGGATGGTGCGTGTGTCGAGCGGCGTCTCCGCCGTGTAGCCCGCCGCATCGAGCCGGGCACAAATCTCCTCGATATTCTCTACGGCGAGACCGATGTGGTCAAAGACGCCATAGGGGTGCGCGCCAGGGTCGCCGGTCTGCTTCGCCAGTTGAATACCCGGCAGCCAGTAGAAGATTGGCGCTTCATCCGTCCCGCTCCTCCGGAGGATCGGCAGGCCGATCAAGTCGTGGTAATAGGCAAGCGCCGTCGCAAAATCCTTCACCTTGATGCAGACATGCAGGTTCTCCGCATCCACCCGCGCCACAAACCCCTCAGCCACACTCCCCTCCTTAGGCGAAACCAAGAAAACCGTAGAGACGCAGAGATCGCAAAGGACACAGAGGGAAAACGAGGAGGGAAGTTCTTCTATTCCTGTTTTGTCTTTCTCCCTCTGCGATCTCTGCGTCTCTGCGGTTCAATTGCTTCCATCATTCTACAGGTTTTGCGGCGGCGGGGCGCAGGGTGAAGAGGACGGGCAGGGCGGTGCGGCTCCAACTGTCGAGCGGATCGCTCGGGCTGCGGTACTTCTCGACGAGCAGGCGGCGGATGAGCGCGTCGTCCGGCTCGTCGGGAGCGACAACGCGGGCCGTCGCGGGGTAGATGCGCTCGCCCAGCTTGATGGTCACCTCCGGCGTCTGTTCGAGGTTGCGCACCCAATCGGATTGCCGGCCGCCGCCCGCCATCATCGCCAGCCAGGTTGGGTCGTCGTGGGCGAGGGCGAACCAGATTTCGATGGTGTGCGGATTGCCGGAGACGCGGCCGACCGTCGTTAGGTGGCAGAAGGCTTCGCGCTCCCACTGGCGCGGGTCGTTGGAATGCGGAGCCGTCATACGCTTGCACCGACAACGGGGACGCGCGCCTGCAATCGCGGTTTCACCTGCTCGGCGAAGAGACGCAGCGACTCGTAATCGAAGGGCGCGCCGCCCGAGATGATGAAGAGGTCGATGCCCATCTCTGCGTACGGCACAAGCCGCTCGACGACCTCCTCCGGAGTGCCCGCGACAGTCATGGCGCGCGCCTGCTCCGGCGTCATATTGCGCGCCTTCGCGATTGCGGCGATCCGTTCCTCAATCTGCGCGGGATCATTGCGGACGACGACCCCGAGGGCGAGCGACTTGCGGATCTCGCTGGTATTGCGCCCGACCGCCTCGCAATGGCCTTGTAGCACGTCCAATTTATGTTTGATCGCCTCGACGGGGCCAAAGAAGCCGTTCCAGCCATCCGCGTAGCGGGCGACCGCGCGGAGCGTCAGTTGCTCCCCGCCACCGCCGACCCAGATAGGCGGATGCGGCTTCTGGACCGGCTTCGGCTCGCAGAGCGCGTCGGTGAGCGTGAAATACTTGCCCGCGAAGTTGGCGCGGTGCTCGGTCCAGAGCGCCGTGCAGACCTGGATCGCCTCCGCCATCTGCCCGATGCGGACGGCAGGCGGCGGATACTCGATGCCGTACGCCGTGTATTCCATCTCATGCCAGCCCGCGCCGATGCCGAATTCCAGCCGCCCGCCGGTGATGATGTCCAGCGTCGCCGCCATGTTCGCGAGCACGGCGGGGTGTCGGTAGCCGACGCCGAGAACGAGCGTGCCGACGCGGACGTTCTTCGTCACCGCCGCGAGCGCGGTGAGCGTCGTCCACCCTTCGAGGCAGGTGCCGAGCGGGTCGGACATGATCGGGATGAAGTGGTCGAAGATCGACGCCCAATCGTAGCCGAGGCGGTCGGCCTCGATCCAGAAATCACGCAACTGCTCGTACGCGACGTGCTGCGGGCCGGTATGGATGCCAATGGTGATCGGTCGCCCGACTGCGCTCACAGGAAACTCCTTTATTTATGCCGTCACGTTTGAAGATCGACTTACGTTCAAGTATGCAGAACAGTCCGATGTATCCCGCATTCCGTCAGGAATGGCACGTCGGGCCGAGCAATATCATCATCGCTTGTTCGCGCATCGGGAGCAACGGGCAAACGGATTTTGGGAGTAGTCGCGATGTCCATCAATACGGACAGTACCAGAAAGCGTATGCGAGAAATGTTTAGCCTCCGACGCCTCACACCGCATGTATCGCGCGACACCGCTCACGCCGACTGCCTCCGCGAAATCGGCGAGGACATTGTGCTCACCTCCCCAAAAGTCTACGAGAGCGGTCTCATCACCAGCCTCGATCTTCGACTCGTCGACCTCTACGGCGACTGCGCCTTCGAGAGCCGCCCCGCCGCCCATGAGCAGGAAATCGGCTACTAATCAGCCCTTCGGAACACCGTAATCCGACGACGCGGACCTATGAATTCCCGGTGGCGGCGGGCTGAAATCTATTGCGGGTCCATTTAGCGCGAAGATAGCGTCTGCCCATCCATCCGTAGGGGGGGGGGGGGGGGGGGGGGGGGGGGGGGGGGGGGGGGGGGGGGGGGGGGGGGGGGGGGGGGGGGGGGGGGGGGGGGGGGGGGGGGGGGGGGGGGGGGGGGGGGGGGGG
>JBPCMC010000270.1:0-34227 GCA_051002645.1 Thermomicrobiales bacterium | reverse complement strand
CAAGGTTGTGCGCGAGAAGTAGGGCGAGGAGCACCGGCACCGCCATGGAACGCGCCCTTCGCCTCACCTATGACGCCGATTTTCGCCGCGTCCGCAAGCAGGGCAAATCGTGGGCGCACCCGTTCGCTATCCTCTGCGCGCTGCCGAACAATCTGCCGCACAATCGCTACGGCTTCTCCGTCTCGAAGCGGCTGGGCGGCGCGGTGGTGCGGAACCGCGTCAAGCGCCTCTTGCGCGAATCGGTGCGGACCCTATCGAAAGACGTGGGGCCGTTCGTGTCAGGGTTCGACGTGATCTTTATCGCGCGACCGCCAATCGTCGGGCAGACCTATGCGGAGGTCCGTGAGGTGGTCCGCACGCTGCTGCGCCGGGCGATGTTACTCGTGCCGCCCGTCGTGTCCGCCGCGCAGGAGGCGCAATCGGCATGAAATGGCTCGCCCTCGCCGTGATCCGATTATACCAACACACCGTGTCGCGTGTCTTGCCGCCCTCGTGTCGTTTCGTCCCTTCCTGCTCGGAGTACGGGCATGAGGCGATTGAACGGTACGGGGTGATCTGCGGTGGCGCGCTGGCTGTCTGGCGCATCGTCCGCTGCAATCCGTGGGGCGGTCACGGCTACGACCCCGTGCCGGATTTGACTCAGCAGGCAGCGGGCAGCAGGCAGCAGGCAGCGTCGAGATTCCAGACTCCTGTTACTGATGAACAGGGACGGTGGGCTACTACTCAGTCCTCAGTCCTTAGTCCTCAGTCCTATATTGACACCGCCCGCACGCCACATGCGCCAGGGCACTCCCTGACGGAGGGCTGACCGTGACCCACTTACCGATCATCGGCCCGGCGATCAAGCTCGTCGCGCAATTTATCCAGTTCCTCGGTGACGCCACGGGCGGCAACCTTGGCGTGACGATCATCCTTTTCACGATCTTCATCAAGCTGTTGCTCGCGCCGCTCACCTTCAAATCCATCAAGTCCTCGAAGGCGATGCAGGATGTCGCGCCGATCATCAAGGACCTGCAGAAGAAGTACAAGGACGATAAGCAGACCTTCGCGCAGAAGCAGATGGAGGTCTACCAGCAGTACGGCATTAATCCGCTCGCCGGGTGTTTGCCCGTCCTCATCCAGTTGCCCGTTTTCCTCGTCGTCTATCAGGCGATGCGTCAGGTCTCGCAGAACTGGACGGGGCACAAGGGTTTTCTCTGGGTCTCCGACCTGACCAAACTTGAGAGTGCGGCGGACCATTTTCGCATCCTCGTCTTCCTCGCCTTCATTTTCCAGGTCATCCAGACGCGCATGTCATTGCCAAACGCCGCCAAGCGCGCGCAGCAAGACCAGCAGACGAAGTTGCAGAGTACCTTACTCTCCGCCTCAACCGCACTCGTGCTCGTCTTCGGCTGGAACTTCCTCTCTGCGATGGTGCTCTATTGGGCGGTGCAGGCGGTCTTCAGCGCCGTGCAGCAATACTTCATCACCGGCTGGGGATCGCTCTCCGACATCTTCCCTTTTCTGCCGGTGAAGGTGGAGAAGGTGCGTGAACTGAAGCCGATCACCACGCCGGTCAAGCAGTCGCGGCTGCAACAGTTCCTCCAGCAGGGGATGGCCGCGCAGCAGGAGCGTCAGGGCGCGTCTGCGGGCGACGGCACTGCCGCTCCGCCGACGAGCGCACCGAAGCAGGCGCAGCAGCCGCCACGACCGGATGGTCGCCCGGTGAAGGGATCGACGCCAACGATCAGTGGGAACCGGCAGGCGACGCCGCCGCAGCGTGCGCCGAAGTCCGATGCCACGAACGGCGCGAATGGTAGCAACGGGACGAACCGGGCAGCCGCGCGGCGGAGAGGCGGGCAGCCGCCCTCGAGCGCGAAGGCAATCGGCGCGCAGGAGACCCCCGCGAAGGCGATGCCACCGGTCCCACGGCGGAGTAAATCGGTCCGGCCCGCGCCCGATTCGACGGGTGGCCAAACGGGCGGCGGAGGGAGAAAGTAAATGCAGCCACGGGAGCCGATGGGTCGCAGGGGTCGCTCGCTCGGTCGCGAGGGCGGCGGGCAGTCGGCGCAGCGCGCCGTCGAGATCGCCGCCAGTTCGGTGGACGAGGCGGTACGCCTCGCCCTGCAACAACTGAACCTTAATTACAACCAGGTCGAGATTGAGGTCCTTGAGGACCCGACGATTCACGATGTGGACGAAGCCCTCGTGCGCGTCATCCCCCTCCCGGCGGGCGCGGTCTCCGGCAATGTGCGTCCGGACGCTTCGCCGCCCGGCAACCTGCGCGCGGACGCACCACCCCACGGCAATCAGCGCGAGCCAGTCGAGGAGGACGAGCAGATCGGCAACGTGGAAGACCACGCCGCCCTGCTCGCTGTCGCGCAGGAGATCACCGAGGACCTCGTCGAT
Source organism: Thermomicrobiales bacterium (assembly GCA_051002645.1). Classification (GTDB taxonomy): domain Bacteria; phylum Chloroflexota; class Chloroflexia; order Thermomicrobiales; family JALYUS01; genus JALYUS01. The sequence continues at coordinate 31,839 of JBPCMC010000270.1, read as the reverse complement.
TTGATGGGCTTGCAGGCCGCCGTCCATCCCCTCGATCCGCCGATCGTGCCGGAGGAGGGCGAGCCGCCGACCGTCGGCGTGGACATCGTCGGCCCCGACCTCGGCGTCCTGATCGGGCGGCGCGGCGAGACGCTCCAGCAGTTCCAATACCTGATCACCCTGCTCGTCAACAAGCGTATCGGCGGCTTCAACCGCGTCGTCGTCGATGTCGGCGGCTACAAACGCCGACGGGAGGAAGCGTTGCTCGGCCTTGCCGACCGGATGGCCGAGCGCGTCGCGCAGAGCGGTCGCCCGCTGCCCTTGGAGGCGATGCCACCAAACGAGCGTCGCGTCATCCACCTCGCCCTGCGCGACCACCCCGCCGTCTACACCGAGAGCCAGGGCGAGGGCGAGCAACGTAAGATCGTCATCTACCCCCGCTGATCGAAGACGAAATCAAACCGCAGAGACGCAGAGAGCACAGAGGAGAGAATATGACGATCCGCGCAGGTCTCTTTTCTCTTCGTGCCTCTGCGTCCCCTGCGTCTCTGCGGTTTCTTAGGTTTTCTCGATGATCCCTTTCCCTGAGTACGTCGTGGTTGGGCATTGCGCGCTGGACGTGCAGCCGGATGGATCGTACCTGCCGGGCGGCACGGTCCTCTATGGCGCACTGACTGCGGCACGGATGGGGATGCGCGCGGCGATGCTGACGGCGGGCGATCCGGCGGCGCTCGCTCCGGCGCTGGCGCCGTATCGGGATGCGTTTGCGATCCATATCCTGCCGACGCCGGAGACAACCATCTTCGAGAATATCCCGACGCCGCAGGGACGGCGGCAGACACTGCATGGCTGGGCCGGGCCGATCCTGCCGGACGCCCTGCCGGTGGCGTGGCGGCGGGCGACGATCCTCCACCTCGGCACGATTGCCGACGAACTGCCGCCGGATGCCTGGGCGGAGGCGCTCGGTATAACCGAGGCGGCATTGACCATCGCCACCCCGCAGGGCTGGTTGCGTCGGTGGGGTGTACTCCCTTCGCCCGTCCGACACGAGCCGCTCCGATTGCCGGATGCCCTGTTGGATCGTCTCGGCGCGATGGTCATCTCCGTCGAGGAGCGCGATGTCGCGGAGTCCGCTGTCCTCCGCGTGGCGGTGGACGGCCTCGGCGCGATCACCGATGGTCCGCGCGGCGTGGATATTCTGCGCGGAGGCATGACGACCCATGTGCCGACCTTCGATGTGGCGATGCGGGATGAGACCGGCGCGGGCGATGTCTTCGCGGCGGCGTGGGCCGTCCAACTGGCGCGCGGTGCGAGGACCGAGGAAGCGGCGCGGGTCGCCTGCGCGGCCGCCTCATTGAGCATTACCGCCCCTGGCCCGCACGGTATCCCGACGACAGCGGCGATTGCCGCGCTGCTCGCCACGGATGCGGATCGAGAGCCGCGATGAGCGTACCGTATCGGATGGCCGGCGGCTTCGCCCTCCGAAATACGGAAGGGCGACTGCTACTCGTCCATCAAGCATACGGCGACCGGGTGTGGGACTTCGTCGGCGGCGGCGCGGAAGCGGGCGAATCCCCGGAAGAGACCGCCATCCGCGAGGTAAAAGAGGAGATCGGCCTGACGGTCGAGCCGCGCGGATTGATCGGTGTCTATTTCAACCGGCCACGCCGCATCCTTGTCTTCATTTTCGCCGGTGTCGTCACCGGCGGCACACTCGCCCTGCAACCGGAAGAGATTGCGGAGATCGGCTGGTTCGGCCCGGACGATCTGCCGCCCCTCTCGGATTGGAAAGCCCGCCAGATCGCGGATGTCTTCGCCTGGACCGGCCCCGCCGCCCTCCGCACGCGCGAGTAATTGCCATCACGACATAAAGAAGAGGACTGAGCGCCCCGCTCAGTCCTCAGTCCTTGATCCTTCGTCTAGTGGCAGGGCTCGGCTTGGCCCTTCTTGCCCTGGACGCGGAACGAGTGGCCGCAGCCGCAGGTGGAGGCGGCATTCGGGTTCTTGACGGTGAAGCCGCGACCGAGGAGCGAGTCCATATAATCGACCTCGGAGCCCGAGACCATCTCCAGCGTCTCGTCGTCGAGCAGCACCTTCACACCGGCCACGTCGCTGACGTTGTCGCCGGGGCGCTCCTGATTATCGACGAACATCCCGTAGGAGCCGCCCGCGCAGCCGCCGCCCTGCACCATAATGCGCAGGTGTGCTTCCTTACCCGCCGCGCGCTGCTCGCCGATCAGTTCGACCAGTTTCTCGCGGGCGGTATCGGTGAAGTAGAGTATGGGCGCAACCTCGGTCAGCTCAGGCGCCTGGATTTCCGTAACCATCGTTGTTGTTTCTCCTTCCGCATGATTGCCATGCGCGGATTCGCGTACACCAAGTATACGCCTGCACTGCTGCAACGTCCATTGTGCCGGGTCACATTCCCGCATCCTGAGTAGGAGCCCCCGCCTGGCGCGGCAAGAACCGTGGAGGCATGGTGTTCGTTATCGACAATGATCGCGACGCGCGGGAAAATGACGCGATCAATATTCGAATCGTTCGCGCGCCTTGATCCATGAGGAGGCACGATATGTATGACGCGATCATCGTCGGCGCACGGTGCGCAGGCTCGCCGACCGCGCTGTTGCTCGCCCGGAAAGGATATCGCGTCCTCCTCCTCGACCGGCATGCCTTTCCCAGCGACTCGATCAACAATCACTTCATCCAGTTGCCGGGTGTTCGCCAGTTGCAGCGGTGGGGCCTGCTCGATCAGGTCGCGGCATCGAACGCACCGCCGATTCGGGTCATCTCCACAGACCTCGGCGATTATCTCCTGCCAACATCGGTCGAACCGCTCGAAGGTACGGACGCGCACTACGCCCCCCGCCGTTTTGTGCTCGACACTTTGCTCGTCAAGGCAGCGGTTGCCGCCGGTGCGGAACTGCGCGAGCACTTCACGGTGCAGGAGATCATCTGGGACGGTGACCGCGTTGTCGGCGTCCGCGGGCGCGCGAATGGGGGCGTAACGGTCGCGGAGTACGGACGCATCGTCGTTGGCGCGGATGGCGCGCGCTCAATCGTCGCCCAGGCGGTGCAGGCTCCGGTCTATCACGAGCGCCCGATGCTCACCTTCAGTTATTACAGCTATTACAGCGGCGTGCCGATGGATAGGATCGAGATCTATCGACGACCGGGTCGCGCGCACATCAATTTTCCGACCAATAACGGGTTGATCTGTGTGGCCATCCAGGAACCGATCGACGGGTTTCGTACCTTCCGCACGGACATCGAAGGGCATTTCCTGCGCGCGCTCGACAGTATCCCCGCGCTCAGCGAGCGCGTGCGCGCCGGGCGACGCGAGGAGCATTGGTATGGCACAGCGGCTCTGCCAAACTTCTTCCGCAAGCCGTACGGCCCCGGTTGGGCGCTCGTCGGGGATGCGGGATACACGAAGGACCCGATGCTGGCTCAGGGTATCAGCGACGCATTCCGTGACGCCGAAACGCTCGCCGAGGCGATAGACGCCGGGTTCACCGGCAACGTGCCGCTTGCCGACGCGCTGGCCGAGTATGAGCAGCGGCGCAACGACGCCGCACTGCCAGGGTATGAAGTCAATTATGCATCGGCCGCACTCACGCCGATTCCGCCGGAGGTATACGCCATGCGCGCCGCCAGAGCGGGGGAGCGCATGCCGGCGAGGTCGGTCTGACCCGCGCTTACGTTTCGAGGAGCGCCATGCTGCCGAGGCCGTCGTTTGTGTGGCGGAGGGCGGTGGTGTAGAGGCGGTGATACTGCCCCTGCAGCGCCATCAATTCGGCATGGTTGCCGCGCTCGACGATCCGCCCGCCGTCGATGACGACGATCATATTCGCTTCGACGATCGTCGAGAGGCGGTGCGCGATGACCAGCGAGGTCCGGCCGTGCAGAACGGTGCGCAACGCCTCCTGGATGATTTGCTCCGTCTGCGTGTCCACGCTGCTCGTCGCCTCATCGAGGACGACGATGCGCGGGTTGGCGAGGACGACGCGGGCGAAGGCGATCAACTGCCGCTGCCCGACGCTCAGGCCGCTGCCCCGCTCCCCGACCTCCGAGTCGTAGCCGTCCGGCAGTTGCGCGATGAAGTCATGCACGCCGACCGCCCGCGCCGCCGCCTCGACCTCGGCGTCCGTCGCGCCCAGTTTGCCGTAGCGGATGTTCTCGGCAATCGTCGCGGAGAAGAGGAAGGTATCCTGCAAGACGATACCGAACTGGCTGCGTAGCGATGTCAGCGTCACGTCGCGCACATCGTAGCCGTCGATCAAGACGCGGCCATCCCAGACATCGTAGAAACGCGGCACGAGGTTGATCGTGCTCGACTTGCCCGCGCCGGTCGGCCCGACGAAGGCGACGGTCGCGCCGGGCGGGATGACGAGGTCGATATTGCGCAGCACTGGCGTCGTGCCGTAGCCGAAGGTGACATTGTCGAAAGTGATCTGCCCGTCGATGCGCGGCAGCGCGATCGCGTCCGGCGCGTCGACGATGTCCGGCGGCTCGTCGAGCAATTCGAAGACGCGCTCGGCGGCGACGGTCGCCGCTTGCAGCGTGTTGTAGCGGTCGGAGAGGGTGCGGACGGGCTGGAAGAAACGGGTGACATAGCCGATGAAGGCGGTCAGCGCGCCGATGGTCAGGGTGCCCTGGATGACCGCGTTTCCGCCGACGATCAGGACGATCACCGTCGCCATGCCGCTGATCAGTTCGACGGCGGAGCCGAGCACGGAGTTGAGGCGGATGGAGTGCGTCGTGACCTCATAGACATTGCGATTGAGCCGCTCGAAGCGTGAGAAGTTCTCCTGCTCGCGGCGGAAGGACTGGATGATCCTCATGCCGCTGATGTTCTCGGCGGAGAAGCCGGTTAGGCGGCTGGTCGCGGCGCGGACGGCGCGATAGACCTTGATCGCGAACCGCCGCCAGATCATCACGACGGCGATCATGATCGGCAGCACGACGTAGGAGAGCAGGGCGAGTTCGAGGTTGATCGTCAGCATGGCGATGACGATACCCGCCAGCACGAGTAAATCGGCGAAGAGGCCGATGATGCCGTCCGTCAGAAGGTCCTGCAAGACCGAGACATCGTTCTGGACGCGCGAGATCAGCCGCCCGACGCCCATCCGGTCGAAGGTCGTGAAGCCGAGAATCTGAATGTGCTTGAAGAGCGCATAACGCAGATCGAAGATGACACGGTTGCCGATACGCGTCGTCGTGTACCCCTGCAACCAGCGCGCGCCGAAGACGACGAGCACGCAGCAGAGGAAGATGCCGACGGCGACGAAGAGCGTGTGGACGCTGTTCCGCGCGATGCCGCTGTCAATGGCGATGCCGAGCAGTCGCGGCAGGGCGAGTTCGCCGAGCGTCTGAATAGTGATCGCGACCAGCGAGATGGCGCATTGCGCGCGATACGGCCGGAGGAAGGCGAGCAGGCGACCGGCGCTCTCGCGGTTGAGACCGCGCCCGAGGTCGTTCTCGCGGTCATCGAGCGAGAGGAACGGGCGCGCCGGAGGTGTCGTATCGGTCGCGGCGGGCGCGCTCGCGCCGTTCGCAGTTGCAGTTGCCGCTTTGCTCATCCGTCGCCTCCCCTCACCCCCGACCCCTCTCCCTCACGGAGAGAGGGGAGAACAGGCGGGCTCCCCCTCTCCCTCGCAATGGAGAGGGGGTCGGGGGGTGAGGTTCCCTGCGTCTGCACGTCGTAAATTTGCCGGTAGACGCCGCCGAGCGCCAGCAACTCCGCGTGCGTGCCGCGCTCGATGATCCGACCGTCGCTCAAGACGCAAATCTGATCGGCGGTGCGCACGCTGCTCAATCGTTGGGCGATGATGAAGGTCGTCCGCCCGTCCATCAGCACGGTGAGCGCCTGCTGGATTTCGTACTCCGTCTCCATATCGACGCTGCTCGTCGCGTCGTCGAGGACGAGGACGCGCGGATTGAGGAGGATCGCGCGGGCGATGGCGAGGCGCTGCTTCTGCCCGCCGGAGAGGTTGACGCCGCGCTCGCCGAGCGGGGTGTCATATCCCTCTGGCAGCCGGGAGATGAAGTTGTGCGCCTGGGCCGCCTTCGCCGCCGCGACGACCTCCTCGAAGGTCGCGCCCGGTCGCCCGTAGGCGATGTTCTCGCGGATCGAGTCCGAGAAGAGGAAGGTCTCCTGCAGCACGTAGCCGACGTTCTCGCGCAGCGTCGGCAAATCCCACTGCCGCACGTCGATGCCGTCGATGCGCACCGTGCCCGTCGTTGTGTCGTAGAAGCGGGCGAGCAACTGGATGATGCTGCTCTTGCCGCTGCCCGTCGCGCCGACGAGGGCGACGACCGAGCCGGGCGGGGCATTGATGTCGATGCCGTGCAGCACCTCGCGGCTCTCGCGCGCGTAGCGGAAGTGGACATCCTCGAACATGACGTGGCCGCGCACCGCCGTCGGGCGGTAGGCGTCCGGCGGGGTGACGATGCGCGGGCGGCGTTCGAGCACCTCGTAGATGCGCTCCGTACTGGCGAGGGCGAGGGCAACGTTGTTGACGATCGAGCCGACCTGCCGAATTGGGTCGGTCAGTTGCCCGAGGTAGAGATAGAAAGCGAGCAGCGTGCCGACTTGCATCTGCCCGTGAATCACCTGCAAGCCACCGACGGCGATAACGACGGCGGTGCCGATGCCGGTAATCATCGGCATATTGGCGTTCGCCAGCACCGAGAGCTTCGCGGCCTCCATCTGCCGGTTGAAAAAAGTCATCCCGGAGGTGGCGAACTTCGCGGTCTCGTACTCCTCCCGCCCGAAGGCGCGGACGAGCCGCATCCCGGCGAGATTCTCTTGCAGGACGATCATCGTCTGGCCGAACTGCTGCTGCGCCCGCAGGTAGCGCGGCCGCACGCGGGTGCCGAAGACGAGCGTGACGACGAGCAGGAAGGGCACGATCGCCAGGGCGAGCAGCGCCAGTCGCCAGTTCAGCGTGAACATGATGATCGAGCTGCCGACGACGAGCACGGTCGTCTGAAGCAGGACGCGGAAGGCCGGCGAGTAGAAGCGCCGGATGTTGCGGATGTCCTCGGTCAGGCGGGAGAGCAGTTGGCCGGTCTGCGAGGCGTCGTAGAAGGTGAAGGAGAGCGATTCGAGGTGCCGGAAGAGGCGGTTGCGCATATCGTAGGAGACGCGCTCGCCGATCCATTGCGTCGTCGCGGAGCGAATATAGGTCGTCAGGGCCGCGAGGATGGCGACGACCATGATGGCGATGGAGACCTCAATCAACCGGCGGCGCTCCCCGGCGGCGATGCCATTGTTGATCAGCGAGCGGATGAGCAGCGGCTGGACGAGGGAGAAGACGATGCTGAAGATGATGCTCAGAACGGCGGGGATAGCGAGGATCGGCGTATCCCAAGCGTGGCGCAGAAGGCGTCGCACCAGATAGCGTACGCTGTGCTGATTGAGCATCGAGTCCTCCCCGACCCGGACACCGGGACGCCGCGCGTGTCGCAACCCGCACGGTTTTCACACAGTGATAATACACGATAACGGAAATGTGAGAAGTGCTACATACGCCATCGCAGCCTATGACAACCGCTCCCACTCCTCGCGCGAAATCCCGGCCTCCCGAAGAATGCGGGCGAGAAGACCTTTACTGATGTCGCCCTGATGAGGGTTCGGGAGGGGGATTTGTGTATCGCCACGGACCATTACCGCGTGTCTCGTGCCGGCCTCCGGTCCCGTGAAGCCTGCATCGCGGAGGGCGCGAATGAGATCGCGTCGTTTGATCGGGCCAAATGGCGGCATCAGACGGGAGCGGTCGCCATGAGATCGATTCCTTCAACGACTGGGAGGTTGATCTTCCGCCTGATGCCGATGAGCAGCCAGTCTTCGAGGGTACTCTGGAGTTCTTCGCGGCAGCCTTCAAGCGTCGAGGCGTTCGCCCATAGACCGCTAAAACCCGGAATGTGACCGTAGAACGAGTTGTCGTCCTCGATAATCTCGTACTCCGCGTGGCGCATGGCGGCTTCGATGTATTTCGTCAGCATGGGGCGCTCCTTGGCGATGTTCGCACCGGCACAGTATACAACCCGATGCCGGTGCTGGGGTTATCGCCGGAGCAGATCGACCTCAGTGGGTGGGGTGACGCGGATGTGCTTCGCCCAGCCGGGTTCGCGGGCGGCAAGCGCCGTGTACATCGCGTAAGCCGCGTGGCGATAGGAGAAGTGTCCGCCGACCTTCGTCCGCTGCTCGATGATATAGGCGGCTTCGGCGTAGTCCATCTTGAAGAGCGCGCGGCAGCGATAGGCCATCGGCAGGAGGTAGACCGCTTCCATCGGGTGCGCGGCACCAAGCGCGTCGATGGCGGTATGCGCGTTATCGAGCGCCTGCTGATACCGCCCGACCAATCCGGCGTCCGCCGCACGGGTCGCCGCAGCCTCGCCGAGGCCCCAGGCGAACCACTGTGCGGCATCGTCGGTGCCATGTTCGGCGGAGAAGGCGGGGATGATCTGCACGCAGCGCCGGTGCCGGTGCAGATCGCGGAAGGCGCCGATGTCGATCGTGCAATCGAACTGGAGCGGCGCGCCGACCTGATGCGCGCGCAGGAGATCGTCGTGCGCGCCACGGTGCTGCGTGGAGAGATCCACGATCTCCTGCTTGAACGTCACCGACAACTCCCGTACGACTTCGAGGATTTGCGCGTAACCGTGCTGGGCGGGGTCGTACTGATAGAGCAGCGTCGCGACCAGTTCGTCGGACGGTGCGGCGGCGGGGGCGAGAGAGACGGTCGGGCTCGTCGCGTCGCGTGGCAGATCGGCGAGCAGTTCGGTCGCGGCCTGCGCGAGCGCGCTCGCCGTCTCCATCTGGTAGGTGAGGGGCGCGGTGTATTTGACGAGCGTCGGGGCCGCGCCGGTGCGGTCGAGCGCCGTGCCGAGCGCTGCCAGGGCATCCTGCGCGTCCGGCGGCAGATAGACGCCGTCGAGCGCCCGTTGGAGCGCCTCGGCGGCGGTGGCGGCGGGATCGAACGCCTCGCGCTGACAGGCGGCGCGCAGCTCCGTCGCCACGCCACGCACCTCCGCCAGCGGGGAGGAGAGCAGCTCGGAAATCTGCCGCTCCAACGTCCGCGCGCTGGTGATCTGCCCGACGCTGGTGATCGTGGCGAGCGGCAGGAGCGCGCGGGAGACATCGAAGGCACGGGCGCGGAGCGTGCGCGTGTAATCGCCCTCCGCCATCGTCTCCGGCTTGCCGACCGTCTCGACGAGCAGCGCGGTCAACTCCTTGGAGAGCGCGGCGTACTCGGTGAAAAGGGCATCCGCCGCCGCCGTGTAAGCGGGCGCGTCGGGCGAGGCGGCGATGGCGTCCGGCGTGTAGTAGCCGGTGCGCGCGAAGTCCTGATAGCGCGTCGAGCGTTCCTGCCCATCCCATACCTGCTGATCGACGACCGCAATCGCCGCGAGGATCGACACGTTCTCAATCGCCATCGCCACATGCGCGAGGTCGGCGATGGAGCGATGGCCATACTGGAAGTAGAAGGATTCGAGGAATTCCTCGGCGCGCTGCGCCGAGATTTCGGCCACCGTGCGGCGCATCGAGTTGCGCGAGCGCGAATACTTCGCCATCGCGTACGCCTGCACCTCCGGTTGGATGCCCGTCAGGGCGTAGATCGTTCGCATCGGTCGCTCCGACATTCCTGGCTCCTCTCACGCTCCGCCATTCCGCTGATCCGTAGTGTACGTACACTACTGCGGTTGCGCAAGAGGGGCCCTAACCCCCCGGCCCCCTTCCCCATTGGGGAAGGGGGAGAAATGCTCCTTATTCTGCGTCGAGGTAGCCGCGCTCGCGCAGCAAGTTCTCGCAGAGGAGCAAGGAAAGAGCGCTCTGGCCCTCCGGCATCTGGCCGGTGCGGGCGAGATGGAGTGCATCGCGGACGGGCATCGGGCAGTGCTCGATCTGCTCGGTCGGTTCGTGCGCGCTCGCCGCCGATTGGACGACATCGAGGGCGAGAAAGACATGGAAGCGCTGGTCGCGGGCGGCGCACGCAACATAAAAGAAGCCAACCGGGATCATCGCATCGCATACCGCGCCCGTTTCTTCGCGCAGTTCGATGTGTGCTACCTCTTCCGCCGTCGCGCCCGGATGATCCCGCATGCCGCCGGCGGGAATTTCGAGGCACCAGCAGTCGAGCGGGTAGCGGTACTGGCGGATGAGCAGCACGATGCCGTCGCGCGTCACCGGCACGATGCCGACCGCGTCCGCCCGCTCCTCATAGATGTAGGTGACCTCGCCCTTGCCTGCGATGGCGAGGCGGTCTTGCCGGAGCCGCATCCACGGCGAGGCGAATGGGTACGCGGATGCGAGGATCCGCCAGCCGAGTTTCGCGCCCTCCGGTTTATCGTCCATCCGGTTGCTTTCCTCCCTCGCCGCAGTGTAGCAGAGGCGACGCCTCCCGTTACCGATCCGCCGGAAAAACGTCTTTACGGGTGGGGAGGCGGCGAGTAGAGTAGCGAGCAGACGACAGATAGATTTCGCGCAGTACGCGCGCGGTCCCGGCGGATAGAGGATGGTGAGCGATGACGGACGGGCAACCGCCGGGTATACCGCCGCGAGACGGACATGAGGCCGTCATGCCGACCGCGCTGCTCGCCGGGCGGTACCGGATCGAGCGCGTAATCGGCCAGGGCGCCTTCGGGCGGGTCTACCTCGCCTTCGATACCCGTTTGCGGCGCAATGTCGCCGTCAAGGAACTGCTCGCCAGCCGCGAGCAGACGGATCGCGACACCTATCAGCGCTATCTCGAGCGGTTCCAGCGCGAGGCGCGCGCCACCGGCACGATCCAGCACCCGAATGTCGTTACTGTCTACGATCTCCACGTCGATCCACAGGGGAACAACTACCTTGTGATGGAATACGTGGACGGCACCAATCTGCGCGATCTGCTCACCCAGGTCGGGACGCTGCCGGAGGCGCGCGCGGTCGCGATCACGATCGACATCGCCCGCGCGCTCGACGCCGTCCACGAGCAAGAGATTGTCCATCGAGACGTCAAGCCCGCCAACATCATGATTACCCGGCGCGGCGCGGCGAAACTGATGGATTTCGGCATCGCGCGCATCGCGCACGAGCAGCAACTGACGATCACGACGGGCGGCCACCCCGGTACGCCGATCTACATGAGCCCGGAGCAGTCGGCGGGCTATGGCTACATCGACGGCCGCTCGGACCTCTACGCGCTCGGCCTGATCCTCTACGAGATGTTCGTCGGCGAGCCATTCGCGCGCCGTCGCCGGCCGCTCGGCGCGGTACGCGGCGACCTGCCGCCGCAACTGGTGGCGGTAGTGGACCGGCTGACGACGCGAGATGTGGATGCTCGCTACCAGAACGCTGCGGAGGTCATTCGCGATCTACAAAGGATGGCGATAGCCGCGCCGATGCGCCCGGAGTCGTATCGCCCGCCGGATGCCAACCCGACGCGCGTCGGCCCGCCGGCTTCGTGGCCCTCCGGCGCGCCCACAGGCACCGCGACGGGCGCGCCAGCCACATACGGTGGCCCGGCAACGCCGCCCACCGCGCCGGGTTCCTCCGGGTTTTCGCCGCCGCTCTATCCACCCCCACCCGGCTACGCGCCGCCACCTTCGACGATACCGCCCCGGCGCAACCGGGGGCGAATCTTCGCCATCGGCGGCGCGGTGCTCGCCGTGCTGGCAATGGTTGGTGTCGCCCTCTTGGTATTGAATGGACAATCGGGCAGCACTGCGACGGCGACGCCGGGGCAGGCCGGCGCGACCGCGACGGTTGTGACGGTCAATGTCACGCTCGGCCCCGGCGCGACCGGGACAGCGGTGGCGAACACGATTGCGGCACCGACCGGGGCAGCCGCGACAGCGACGCATGTCGCGACATCGGTCGCCCCGACAGTATCACCGACTGCGTCACCAACGCGGGCCGCCGCGACACCGACGCTCGCCCCGACGGCGGGGAAGACCGCGACGCCGAGCGTGGTGGCGCAACCGACGACCTGGACGGAACAGAACGGCCTACTCAGCCTCAAATATCCGAGCAACTGGAAGCAGACGCGCGATACATCCGACGCGAGCAATCTCGTCGAGTTGGATGGGCCGGGCGCCGTGCCGTTCATCTATGTCTTTCTCTACGACCCGCAGCAAGGCGCCTTGCAGGATGAGATTCAGGTCATCATCAAGAATCAGGCGAGCGGGCAGAAGTTCACCTACACCGATCAGAAGACGCAAGACGCGCAGATCGGCGGCCAGCCCGCGAAGATGCTGACCTACACCTACACGGACAAGACCGATCCCACGAAGACCTTCACCGGCGCGTGGTGGGTGGTCAACAACGGCGGCAAGGAGTTCGCCATCCTCGCCAGTCCGCTCGGGTCGAGTCGCGCCGATGTGGACGCGATTGTCGGTTCTATCACCTTCGGCAATGCGAAGACCGCCACATTCACCGACCCGGACGGAGTAATCCGCCTGCAATATCCGACCGAATGGGCGCTCTCCAAAGATGCGGCGGATACGACGAACCTGCTCTTCCTGAGCGGTGCGAACGATGAGATACACATCTTCCTCTCCGTTTACCCGGCAAGCGGAGAGACCTACGACCAGGCCCTCAAGAAAATCCGCGATACTGAGGCCAACGACGGTAAGACGGTGCGTACCTATGATCCGGCGGTCGACACGAAAGTCGGCGGCGCGCCCGCGAAATCGCTCGCCTATTCCTATACGCAGAAGGACAAGCCGGACCTGCAGCCCGGCATCGCGACCATCTGGCTCGTGGACCACAACGGCAAGCGGTACGAGTTCCGGTGCAGCAATATCGCCTCACACCGTGCGGAGATCGAGGCGGTCATGGGCTCCGTGACGTTTCTGAAATAAGCGGTGGGGCCCTAACCCCCCAGCCCCCTTCCCCACCGGGGAAAGGGGAACCGGGAGGGGGAGCAAGAGCCTCCTCCCTCGAGGGGCGACCATAGCGATACAGCGATAAGGAGTAAACGATGAAGATCGGTGTGATTCTCCCGAACCCCGGCGTGCTGATGGATTTGCAAACGTTGCTTACCGAGATGTCGCGCGCCGAGGAGCGGGGCATGCAGTCGATCTGGGTCGCCAATGTGCCGCGCGGTTTCGACGCGCTGACGCTACTCGCGTTGGCGGGGCAGCAGACCCGGACGGTCGAATTGGGCACATTCGTCGTGCCGACCTATCCGCGCCATCCGGTCGCGCTCGCGCAGCAGGCGCTAACGACGAACGCCGCGACGGGCGGGCGGCTCGTGCTCGGTATCGGCCTCAGCCACCGCGTGGTGATGGAGCAGGGGCTGGGGTTCGATTGGTCGCACCCGATCCGCCACATGCGGGAATACCTTACATGCCTGACCGGTTTTCTCGCCGGCGAGCCCGTGACATTCGCCGGTGAGGAATTTCACATCACGAACTTCGGCATCACGGTGCCGGGCGGGACGCCGCCCTCCGTCCTCGTCGCGGCGCTCGGGCAGCAGATGCCCCGGCTCGCCGGGCGGCACGCGGACGACACCGCGCTCTGGATGGGCGGCGCACACTATCTCGCCAATGACGCCGTGCCGACGATTACCGCCGCCGCAGCGGAGGCCGGGCGGCCCGCGCCGCGCATCGTCGCCGGCCTGCCCGTCTGCGTGACGGACAACGCCGACGCCGTGCGCACTGAAGCGGATCGTGTGTTCGCGGCATACGGTCGGTTGCCGTCCTATCGCGCTGTGCTGGACAAAGAGGGCGCCGCCAATCCCGCCGATGTCTCACTGATCGGCGACGAGGCGGCGGTACTTGCAGGCTTGCGAAGGCTGGCTCAGGCAGGCGCGACCGACCTCGTCGCCGCCGTCTACACCCCGATGGGCGAGAACGCTGTCCGCACCTACGATCTACTAGAGCGATATATCAACGGCGCGTGAAACCGGGCGCCGTGATCGTTGCTGATCGCTCGGTGGCGGCGGCCTTTAGCCTGCCGCAGTGTTTCCGTTCGGCAGGCTAAAGGCCGCCGCCACCACTTTTATCAGTCCGGTATCGACCGGCTGTTGGGATGGTACGGATCCGTGTCGATACCCCAGCCAAGGATGCGCGTGGGGCGGATACGGATCAGTTGTGGGTCGCGGTCCGGCACGTCCATGTTGCCCCCGGTTTGTAGCGCCTCGGCACGGCCGCGCACCTCGATGCCACGGACCTGTCCCGGCTGGGGTACGTCATCGACGACGAAGGCGACGCGGCCGTCGCACGCGACATCGCGGAACTTCTTACTTTTGCCCATGCCGTAGCCGGGGATGTCGATGGTATCCAGTTCCGGGTTGTAGCGGAACCCGACTGGGACGACGTGAGGCTCACCCGCCGCGCTCAGCGTCGCCAATCGTCCGAGCCGCTGAGTGTTCAGATAGGCAATTTCGTTGTCGGTGAAGTGGCTCATTCGCTCCCTCCGCATTAATCCGATGGCGTGCCGCTTAATCTGATGGCGCGCCGCCTGCCGCGTCCCCCGCTGCGGCGACCGGGACTTCTTTGGGCAACCGCCGATACCGCCCATGCACCGTTTCCGGGGCGAAGAGGGCGAAGAGCAGGACCGCGACGACAAAGAGTGCCGCCGTGATGAGCAGCGCCGTCCCCGCGCCCGCGAGATCGCTAATCCAGCCGAGCAGGAACGGGCCAACCACATATCCCGCATCGGCGAGCGTCAGGTAAATGCCCATCGTCACACCGTTCGCGCCGGGCGGGGCCATGTCGGCGGCGTAGGCGGCGGGCGCGGAGCCGCCCACCCCGCCGCCCAGTCCCCAGAGGAACATGCCGAGGATGAAGACGGGGTAGGTGAAGGCCCCGGCGAGGCAGGCGAACGCCGCGCCGCAGACAATCGTGCCGGGGATGATCCCACCGCGCCGTCCCCAGCGGCTCATCAGCATCGTCGAAAGCGGGATCGTCGCGAAGTTCATCAGCGAGGCGATGCTGAGAGCGAAGCCGGTCGCGGAGGCGCTCAAACCGATGCGGTCCCGCCCAATGATCGGCACGATGTTGAAGAGCGCGCCCGTGCGGGCGAAGTATTGCACGAACGTCACGAAGCCGATCAGCAGGAAGCCGCGCCGCCGCAGCAGGATGCGCAACGCCTGGCCCATCCGCATCGCCGGTTGCATCGCCGCCGCCGCGCGGGCGAGGGCGCGCCCGCGCGTCTCCGGCACCTGGAAGAAGCAGACGATCCCCGCGAGCAGGCTGAGGAAGCCGAAGGCGTAGAAGGGGGCGCGCGTGCCGAAGGCGTCCGCCACAACGCCACCGAGTGACGGACCGAGACCGACCGCGCAGAGGAAGATCGCCTGATAGATATTCATGATCCGCCCGCGCGTCTGCGGCTCGGTGATGTCCGCCAGGACGACTTGCGCGCCGGTGAGAACGGTCGCCGCGCCGATGCCGCCGATGAAGCGGAAGAAGACGAGCAGCCAGAATGAGCCCGCAATCGCGCAGAGGAAACTGCCGACGGCGGTGATGATCTCGCCGATGATGATGATCTTCCGCCGCCCCATGCGCTCTGCGAGGCCGCCCATCGGCAGGTCGAAGAGGAGCCGCCCGAGACCGTAGACGCTGATGACGAGCCCCGCCGCCGCCTGCGAGACGCCGAACGAGCGCGCGAAGGTCGGCACGATCGGTACGATGCTGCCGAAACCGAGTTGGTTGATCCCCACGACGAGGCAGAGCCAGCCGAGCGTCCGGTACGTCGCGTCGAGTGAGCGTATCGCCGTGAACCGTGCCCGCACCGGCCACCTCGTTTCTGTGTCGCCCGCCGTGGCGGCGCAAGTATGCACGATACATACTTTGGTGTCACATTGTCTCGCCGGTCGCCATCGCAACAAAGGGGCTGGCATGGTACATTTGTAAATACACGACACGATATTCGCGAGCAAGGACGAGAGACATGGCAGCCCCGATGAAACACAGCGCCGTCAAGGAAGTGAAGACCGATGAACGTACGGTCGCGCGAACGATGGCGGAAGCGCTACGCGAAACCGAACTCACGGCTGAAGAAGCCGAGGAACTGCGCAGACGGCTGGAACAACCGCGCATTCTTCCGGCTCGTGAGCCGCGCGATTTGCCCGCAATGGACCCGTCTCACCTGCGCCCGTAGCCACACTTCGCGACTCCAACAGGGCCTTCTCTTCGTGGGGGTGGCCTGTTTTTGTGAGAAGGGCTTGTGATGCCCACAATCCTCAATAAGATACCGTTCAATGCGACCCTCCTATCCCTCCGGCAGGAGGGACGCAGGCTGAAAGCCTACGCTACCACCCATTTCCCTCGCGCTCCGCTCTCGCGACCGGATTTGAGACGCTTTCTCGTGTCTCACACCTCGAACTTCGGACCTCTCCCGTTTGCTCTGGCTTGCGGATTGCGGGACAATAGACGGTAACAACATGCGACCCGAGAGAGGAGCCACGCATGGCAGCCATGCCTTCAACGACACCACAACCGACCATCGACCGCGCGACGCTGATTCGCCGCCTCATCAACCTGCTCGGGCCGGAAGCGGTGATGACCGAGCGGGGCGATTTGCTCGTCTACGATTCCGACGGCACGCACGAGCACGCGATGCCGGATGTCGTCGTCTTACCGACCGGCGTGCAGCAGGTCGCCGAGATCGTGAAACTCGCCAGTGCGGCGGGGATGCCGATTGTGCCGCGCGGCGCAGGCACCGGTCTCGCCGGCGGCAGCACGCCGATCCGGGGCGGCATCGTCGTCTCGCTGACGCGCATGAACCAGATCCGCAGCGTCGATTACGCGAACCGCCGCGCCATGGTGGACCCCGGCGTTGTCAACCTGCACCTGTCGCAGGCGACCCTGCCGCATGGCTACTACTACGCGCCGGACCCGGCGAGTCAGCGGGCCTCGACGATTGGCGGCAATGTGGCGACCAATGCGGGCGGCCCGCACTGCCTCGCCTACGGCGTGACCGTCAACCATATTCTCGGCCTCGAAGTCGTCCTGCCCGATGGGCGGATCATCGAGACGGGCGGCGTGCCCGATGCGCCGGGGTACGACCTCACGGGGATGCTCGTCGGCTCCGAAGGGACAATGGGCATCGTCACAGGTGTGACGGTCAAGTTGCTCCGCTCGCCGGAGACATTGCGCGTCCTGCTCGCCATCTACGACGACCTCGAATCCGCCTCGCAGACGGTCACGAACATCATCGGCGCGGGCATCATCCCCGGCGCACTGGAGTTGATGGACGGCCCGGCCTGCAAGGCGGTCGAAATGACCTACCACGCCGGGTACCCGGACGACGGCCAGTCGATCATCCTCCTGATCGAACTGGACGGCCTCGCCGAGGGGCTGGACGAGTTGGCGGAGCGCGTCACGGCGATCTGCAACGAGTGCGGCGCGCGCGAGGTGCGCGTGGCGGCGACGCAGGCGCAGCGGGACGCGCTCTGGGCGGGCCGCAAGGGTGCGCTCGGCGCGATGGGCCGCCTCGCGCCGAACTACTATCAGCAGGACAGCGTTGTGCCGCGCACCAAACTGCCGCAAATCCTCAATCTTGTCGCAGAGGTAGCGAAGGACGCCAAACTGGAAGCGACGAACATCTTCCATGCCGGTGACGGCAATCTCCACCCGCTGCTGCTCTTCGACCGGAGCAAGAAGGGCGACATCGAGCGGACGCTGGATGCGGCGATGGAGATTACGCGCGCCTGCATCGACATGGGCGGCGCGATCACCGGCGAGCACGGCGTCGGCTTCGAGAAGAAGGGCGTAATGATGTACTCGTTCACGGACGAGGATCTCGCGGCGATGGCGAAACTGAAGCGCAGCTTCAACCCGTACGACCTCTTCAATCCGGACAAAATCCTGCCCGCAAGTCTCGGCTGCGGCGAAGCGCGCGAACTCGCGGCAACCGCGATGCCCGTACGCTATGCGGCGGTCGCCTCGATGCAGCCCGCCGCGCCGATCGGCACCGTCGGGCCGCACTCGCACACTAGCGCCCATCAGCACGACACGACGCCCGCCGAACTGGCCGACATGGCGGTGCCACGGCATGACGACTAACACATCCGCAGCCGCGCTGCGCCAGGCGATTATCTATCCCGGTGAAGACGGGTACTGGGTGGCGGAGTGCCCAAGCCTGCCGGGTTGCATCAGCCAGGGCGAGAGCCGGGCGGCGGCAATTGCCAATGTCCGTGAAGCGATTCATGCATACGTGGATGCGTTGGAAGCGGACGGATTGCCGGTGCCGCCGGAACGGTTCGAAACGCTCTTGGTCGCCGTATAGCGATGCTGCCACGCCTCTCCGGTCAGGAGTGCATTCGGGCGCTTGCGAAGGCAGGGTTTGTAGTCGTCCGCCAGCAGGGGAGCCATATTGTCGTGCGACGCACCAATCCATTCGCGCAAGTTGTCGTACCCGATCACAAGGAGTTGGATCGCGGCACGCTCCGGGCAACCATCCGACAGGCGGGCCTGACGGTCGAAGAATTCGTGAGGTACATGTGATGTTTCGATCACTCTTGGTTGGGCTCGATGGTGTCTGAAACGCGCGTCAACCTCGATCAATTCGCGGCGTCGGTCGAGGGAATCGTCGGCGGGGAGCACGCGCAGACAGGCGAGCGGACGGCAGGGTTCGCCATCGGCGCGAAGACGCCTCACGTTGTCGCTGTGCCGGGTTCGGCGGAGGAAGTCGCCGCGCTGCTGCGGGTGGCGGATGAGTCGGGCGCGGCGGTCGTGCCGTGGGGGGGCGGGACGCAGCAGGCGCTCGGTTTTGCCCCGCGCCGCTACGATCTCGCGATCAGCCTGCGGCGACTCAACCGCTTGCTCGATTATTTCCCGGAAGACATGACGGTCGCGGTTGAGGCGGGGGTGACGCTCGGCGACCTCGACAGCGCGCTGGCCGCCCACAACCAGATGCTCCCGCTCGACCCTCCCCTGCGCGACCGACTCACCATCGGCGGGATGCTCGCCACCAATGCCTCCGGCCCGCATCGACACGGCTACGGGACGATGCGCGATTTCTGCATCGGCCTGCACGCGGCGTATGCGGACGGCACGCTCGCGAAGGCGGGCGGCATGGTCGTCAAGAACGTTACGGGCTTTGACCTGATGAAGATGCATCTCGGCGCACTCGGCACGCTCGGCGTCGTGACGCGGATCAACCTGAAGGTGCTGCCGCAGCCCGGCGCGGAGCGCACGTTGCTCCTGCAATTCACCGGCCCCAGCCCTTCATTCGCAGCAGTTGCCGCCCTCGGCGCGTCGCAGTTGCGGCCAATGGCGGTCGAATTTAGTTCGCCGACGACGACCGGGAATACGCGCTTGCCGCTCGACGGCTATCTCGTCTGCGTGCGGTGCGAGGGGAGCGCCGCGACAGTCGCGCGGCAGGAGAAGGAGATCCGCGCGCTCGGTGCGGCGATGGGCGCGACGGAGATCGCCACCATCGCGGGCGACGACCATGTCCGCCTCTGGTCAAGCCTGGCGGACTGGAATGCCGTCGCCAATCTCACCGCGCATACCGCTGTCTTGAAACTGACGACCGTCCCGACCGATCTGCTGGCGGCGGTGACCGAGACGGTCGAGGAGGGGCGGCAGTACGGCCTGACCGTCGCTGTCCGGGCCTCGGCGGCGGTGGGCGTCGCGTATATGCGCGTCACGGGCGACGAGTCGGGCGAGGGGCTGCGCCGCACGCTCGATGGCGTGCAGCAGCATTGGCCGGCCCTCACCGTCTCCGGCTACGACCCGGCCCATGCGGATGCGCTTCCCATCTGGGGCGTGGAACCGCCAACCATCAGCGTCATGCGCGACGTGAAAGCCGCCTACGACCCGCGCGGCACCCTCAATCCCGGCCGCTTCGTTGGCGGCATCTGAATATTTTGAACCGCCAAGACGCCAAGGACGCCAAGAGACGCGAAGAAGAACGACATCCCTTTTTACCTTCTCTTCTTGGTGTCTTGGTGGTTTGGTATCTCACAGTCGACCGGGAGGGGTAGGATGGCGGAGCGGGCACGGGGCATTATCACGGTCGAAGAACTCAAAGCGAAGGTCGCGAGCGGCGAGATTGATACCGTTATCAATGCCTTCTGTGACATGCAGGGGCGGCTATTGGGCAAGCGCGTCACGGGGGAATTCTTTATTTCGCACTGCCTGGAGCATGGCACGCATTTCTGCGTCTACCTGCTCGGTACGGACATGGAGATGGAGACGCCGGACGGCTATCGCGCGATGAACTGGGAGAGCGGCTACGGCGACTGGCAGGCGCGCCCCGATTGGCAGACATTGCGCGTGCTGCCCTGGCATGAGAAGACGGCGATGGTGCTCGCCGACGTCGTCGACGAGGAGCGCGATGCGCCGGTGGAGATCGCGCCGCGGACGATCCTGCGCCGCCAGATCGAGCGGGCCGCCGCGCTGGGCCTGACGATCAACGCCGCCTCGGAGTTGGAGTTCTACCTGCTAACGGACACCTACGAGCAGGCGCACGCCAAGCGCTATCAGGATTTGGCGCGCTATGGCTGGTACAACGAGGATTATCACCTCCTACAGGCGACCAAGGCGGAGCCGCTCTATCGGCAGTTCCGCAACGATCTCTCAGCGGCAGGCGTGCCCGTCGAGTTCTCGAAGGGCGAGGCCGCGCCGGGGCAGCACGAGTTGAATATCCACTACGCCGACGCGCTGGAATCCGCCGACCGGCATGTGCTCCTCAAGCACGGCATCAAGGAGATCGCCCTCCAGAACGACTATTCCGTCACCTTCATGGCGAAGCCGGATCACACCTGGACCGGCTCCAGCAGCCACATTCACCTGAGCGCCTGGGACGGCGACGGGGTGCGCAATCTCTTCCATGATCCGGCGGGATCGCCTTACGGGATGTCCGGGACGATGCGCCATTTCCTCGGCGGCATGGTGGCGTGCGCGCAGGAACTCTCGCTCTTTGTCGCGTCCAACGTCAATGCGTACAAGCGGTACGCCGTGGCGAGTTGGGCGCCCGTCAACACCGTCTGGGGGCGGGACAACCGGACATGCGGCTTCCGGGTCGTCGGGCGCGGCGATGCGCTGCGCATCGAGAATCGCCTGCCGGGTGGCGACACGAACCCGTATCTCGCCTACGCCGCCTGCATCGCGGCGGGCTTGTATGGCATCGAGCATGCCATCGAGCCGCCGGCGGAGTTTAAGGGGAACGGCTACCGCGCGACCGACGAACCGCGCGTGCCGCGCGCACTCTATGAGGCAATCGACGCCCTTGAACAGAGCGCGATGGCCCGTGACGCCTTCGGCGAAGAAGTCGTCGCGCACTACCTGAACATGGCGCGCGTCGAGCAACACACCTTTGACGCCGCCGTGACGACCTGGGAGCGCGAACGGTATTTCGAGCGTGGGTAAAGATGGAAACCAATTGAACCGCAGAGACGCAGAGAACACAGAGATCGCAAAAAATGGGATGGAGAGGTACATTCATTTCCTCTTGTGTACCTCTCTATCTCCTCTGCGTTCTCTGCGTCTCTGCGGTTCATACCCGGTTTGTCTCTTTTGGTGATCTCAAGAATGGAAAGGGGAAGGGCGATGCGGCTGCAGGACAAGGTGTGCATTATCACGGGGGCGGGGAGTGGGATGGGGCGCGTCGCGTGCGAGATTTTCGCGCGGGAAGGGGCGAAGGTGGCGGCGTGGGACGTTCTCGCGGCGGCAGGGGAGGAGACGGCGACGCGTGTGCGGGCAGCGGGTGGCGACGCGACATTCATCCTCTGCGATGTGTCGGATGAGGCGAGCGTGCGGGCGGCGGTGGCGGCGACGGTCGAACGGTACGGCGGTGTGGACGTGCTCTACAACAACGCGGGCATCATGCCGGAGGCGGATCATTCGGTCGTCGATACCTCGGTCGAGGTCTGGGATCAGGTGATGGCGGTCAATGTGCGCGGCATCTTCCTCTGTTGCAAGTATGCCATCCCGGAGATGCTCACGCGCGGCAGCGGCTCGATCATTAACATCGCCTCGTTCGTTGCGCTCGTCGGGTGCAGCGTGCCGCAGGATGCGTACACCGCTTCGAAGGGCGCGCTGATCTCGCTGACAAAGTCGCTGGCGGTGCAGTTCCGGCCGCACGGCATCCGCACGAACGCCATCTGCCCCGGTCCGATCGAGACGCCGCTGATGACGGAATGGCTCTTGAAGGATGAAGCCGCTAAGCAACTCCGCCTCAACCGCCAGCCGAGCGGTCGCTTCGGCAAGCCGGAGGAGATCGTCAACTGCGCCCTTTATCTCGCCTCCGACGAGTCCGACTGGACGAACGGCGCGGTAATGGTCGTCGATGGCGGCATCACGAGCAACTATTTCTAGCCGGACACGGGCAGAATTCCGGTGGCGGCGGGCTCGGGGCGCCCTCTGGGCCGCATGCCGCAGCGACGTTCGGCAGGCTAAAGGCCGCCGCCACCAATCATGCTTGGCGCTCAACGGCGCTGTTGACAGCCATACCGCGTCCCAGCGACACTCGGCTGCGGGCGAGCATGTTGTGAACGATGAGGAGAGAGCCAATGGCAACGGAAACGGCGAGTGTGCCGCAGTTTTTTCGGGTCGCGTCGCTGGACGACGTACATCCGGTCCCCAGTGTGCCCGCATTGACCGCCGGCCTCGTGGCGGGCGACCGGCTGATGGCGCTGTTCGGGCGCGTCGAGCCGAACGCCTCGCTGCCGCTGCACAGCCACCCGCACGAGCAGATCACCTACTGTTTGGAAGGCACGGTGCATTTCCAGGTCGGTGACGCAGGGTACGACCTCAGCGCGGGCGACGGATTGGTGATCCCCGGCGGCGTGACGCACGGCGGCATTCGTGTCGGCCCGGAGGGGTGCCGCATCATCGAAATCTTCACACCCTTGCGCGCTGAATATCTCGCGCTGATACGACCAACCGGGGACGAAGGGAAGTCCTAAAACGGCTATCAATAGCACTGACCCTGTGCCGGTAGTGATGAGCTTAAGCGTCTCACAAAACTACGCGCTCCCCTCTCCATCGCCGCCGTGATCTATCGGCGCATGAAGCGCGATGGCGATGAAGAGGGGTCGGGGGTGAGGGTTTGTTCGGCGCTCTTAGCCTGCCGCAGCGAGACTTGGCAGGCTAAAGCCCGCCGCCACCGAATGTAGAGAACGAGATGAGGAGGCGATGGACGAGGCGCGGCGGGTACTGGTGACGGGGGCGGAGGGATTCGTCGGCACGTATCTCACCGCGCATCTTGCCGCCGCGCACCCCGCATGGCAGGTGACGGGCACGACCCGTGATGCCGCCGATTCTGCATCCCCTCTGGTCCAGTGTGACCTGAGAGACGTAGACGCCGTCATGGCGCTCGTGCAGAGCGTGACGCCGCAGATGGTGATCCATCTCGCCGGGCAGAGCAATGTCCCCGCCTCGTTCGCGGACCCCGAGGGGACGCTGACGAACAATATTGTCAGCACGCTGCATCTGCTGGATGCCTGTCGCGCCCACGCGCCGCATGCGCGCCTCCTGATCGTCAGTTCCAACGAAGTCTACGGCCCGACGCCGCCCGAGGCGCAACCGCTGCGCGAGCAGCGCCCGCTCCATCCGGTGAACCCGTACGCAGTCAGCAAGGCGGCGCAGGAGATGCTCGCGCTCCAATACGCGCACACGTACGATCTCGATGTCGTTGTCGTCCGGCCGTTCAATCATATCGGGCCGGGGCAGACCGATCGCTTCGTCGTCGGCGCGTTCGCCCGGCAGATCGTGGAAGTGGAGCAGGGCGTGCGCCAGACCGTTTCCGTCGGCAATCTTGAGGCGGCGCGCGATTTCACGGATGTGCGTGATGTCGTGCGGGCGTACGGCCTCCTGCTCGAACACGGCGCGCGCGGCGGCATCTATAATATCGGCAGCGGTACGGCGATACCGATTGGTGAGGTGCTGGAAATGCTCTGTCGCCTCGCGCAGGTGCCTATCGCTGTCGAGCGTGACCCGGAACGATTGCGGCCCTCCGACGTGCCGGTGATGATGGGGGACACGACATTGCTCCGGCAGGCAACGGGCTGGCAGCCGGAGATACCGCTCGCGCAATCGCTGGGCGAGACATTGGCATGGTGGCGCGCGGCCCTCGCCGCAGAAGGGGAGACGTAATGCAGCACGCGACGACGACTCGTACCATCGACCCGGAAATCCTCTTGCGCGGGCCGCGCCTCGGCACCGCCATCGCGGTTTCGCCGGACGGCACGCAGGTGGTCTTCACCTGGAACCGCGACGGGCAGTTCCAACTCTGCGTCGTCCCGGTCGCGGGCGGCGCGGTGCGCCAACTGACGGATGACGCGGACGCCGCGCAGATGCCCGACTGGACGCCGGACAGCCAGTCGATTCTCTTCCGGCGGGACCATGATGGCGATGAGAATACCAACCTGCTGCTGATCCCGGCAGCGGGCGGCGACGCCCATCGCATCACGGACAATGCCGAGACGGTCGACGGCTCGCCCTCCTTCACGCCGGACGGCCGTACCGTCGTCTTCGGCTCGAACGGCGACGGCCCATACCATATCTACCGTGTCAGCGTCGATGGCGGCCGGCCACAGCAACTGACGCGCGGCGAGCACTCCGAACTCGCCGTCAAGGTGTCGCCGGATGGCAGCCGTGCCGCCTTCGCGCGCCGCGTCCCTGCCGGGGTGGAGATGCGCGCGGAACTCGGCATTCTCGATCTGTCAAGCGGCACGGAACGCTTACTCGGCACCTTCGGTGTCCACAACGCCGCGCCGCACTGGTCGCCCGACGGGACAACCATCCTCTTCACCGACGACAGCAGCGGCTTCCAGCAGGTCATCCTCGTTGATGCCAAGACGGGCGCCGTCACGCCGCTCTCCCCGCCGACGAATGACACCGTCGGCGGTGGCTTCTCCCATGATGGCCGCTCCGCAGTCTATCTGGAGAATCGGGACGGCAACCTCATCCCCATCGTCCACGACCTTGCGAGCGGTGAGCGGCGGGCAGTGACCGCCTTCCCGGACGGCGCGCATACCGACCCGGAACTGACGGCGGACGGCACGACGCTGATTTGCATCTACAACGGCCCGCAGCACCCGGCGGATATCTGGGCGATCCCGCTCGATGGCGGCGCGCCGCGTCAGTTGACCGAGAGTCTGCCGGAGGGGATCGCGCGCGACGCACTTGTACGCCCGGAGTTGGTGCGCTATCCGTCGTTCGACGGGCGGATGATCCCCGCGTGGTTCTATCGCCCGCGTGGTGTCGAGCGTGCGCCCGCGATCATCCTCGTCCACGGCGGCCCGACGGGTCAGACGATGAACGGCTGGAGCGTGCAGGTTCAGTTCTTCGTCTCGCGCGGCTATGCGGTGCTCGCGCCGAACAACCGGGGCAGCACCGGCTACGGCAAGGAATATCGCGACGCGAATATCCGCGATTGGGGGGGCGGCGACCTCCGCGACCTCGTCGCAGGCCACCAATGGCTGGCGGAGAGCGGCGCGGTCGATCCGGCGCGCATCGGCGTGACGGGTGGCTCCTATGGCGGCTACATGACGTTGATCGCGATGACAAAGACGCCCGATGTCTGGGCGGCGGGGGTGTCGGTCGTCGGCATGTCCAATCTGCGCACGCTCCACCAGACGACGCGCAAGGGCGACCTCCTGCCTTACCTCGTGCAGCAGCTCGGCACGCCGGACGAGAATCCGACCCTCTATCACGACCGCTCGGCAATCAACTTCATCGATGATGTGCGGCGGCCGCTCCTCATCCTGCAGGGCGGGCGCGACCCGCGCGTGCCCCTCGCCGAGGCGGAGCAGATGCGGGACCGGATGCTGGCGGCGGGCAAGACCGTCGGCTACCACGCCTACATGGACGAAGGCCACGGCTTCCGCAAGGTCGAAAACGTCGTCGATGCAATGCACCGCACAATCGCGTTCTTCGACGAGCATATGGGGGCTTCCTAACCCCCCAACCCCCTTCCCTCCGAGGGAAGGGGGAGCACGCCGCCGATATATCGAGGCATTATGAGAGAGGCCATGGCACACCACGCGAGTCACCCCTTCCCTCCGAGGGAAGGGGCCGGGGGATAGGAATTGTGCCTATCGAGAGCGCCGCGAACCCGCTCATTAAGCGCATCCGCGCGCTGGAGCAGCGCAAGGGGCGCGAGGAGCACGGTGCGTTCTTTGTCGAGGGTATCCAGGCGGTCTGGCAGGCGGTGGAGGCGGGCGCGGCAATCGAAACGCTCGTTGTCGCGCCGGATTTGCTGACGAGTGCGCCTGCCCGCGCGATGGTCGAGCAGCAACGCGCGGCAGGCACGCCGTTCGCTGAGGTTGCCGCAGCGCTCTTCGAGCGGATCGCCTCGCGCGAGAATCCGTCCGGGCTGGCGGCGGTGATTCGTATGGCGCGGCACGGTATCGAGACGCTACCGATCACGCCGACCGCGCTCTTCGTCGCATTGCACGAGATCGGTAATCCCGGCAACCTCGGCACGATCATCCGCACCGCCGATGCGGTCGGCGGGAGCGGCTTCGTGCTGATCGGTGACACGACGGACCCCTATCACCCGAGCGCGGTGCGGGCGAGTGTGGGGACACTGTTTCGCCTCCCCATCGTCCACGCGGCGACCATTGACGAGATGTTTGCATGGTGCGCCGACCACCGGATCAGCATTGTGACAACCTCGGCTCGCGCCGCGCACGATCACTGGGAGGTCACCTACCCCGCCCCGTCACTCGTCCTGTTCGGCAACGAGGGACGTGGCCTACCGGCGGACGTCTTGGAGCGGGGCGATCTCTCGGTGCGCATCCCGATGCACGGCGGCGCGAGTTCGCTCAACCTCGCCGTCGCCGCCGGCGTGCTGCTCTACGAAATGCTCCGACAACGCCAATCAAACCGGTAGCGCAGGCTTTCCAGCCTGCATCCCCCTTGCAGGCCGAAGCCCAATGCGATTCAGTTTCGCAGCGATCAGCAACGAGAACGCCTGCGTAGGGGCGGTGCTTGAACCGCCCTCCCCGGCCTGTCGGCGTCCGTCGCCATCCATCGAGGCATCGGTTCGCAACGGAGGGCGGTTCGAGCACCGCCCCTACGGAATGCGTCATCTTCGCGCTTCACTTAACTGTATTGGGCTTCAGCCCGCGCTACCAACTGCTCTGCTGCCAATCCCGCCGCGTGCGCCGGTAGAGGCGCCACCCGGCGTAGAGCGTGAAGAGGAACAACGGGACGGAAACACCGGCGCGCCAATCCCCGAGGCGCAGAAGATAGATCGACGGGACCCCGAAGATCCAGAGCATATTTACCCAGAGTATCCAGAGCAGAAGGAAGATTTGTCTCATCGCGGCATGTGCCTCTCGTTCGGTGGTGGCGTAGACCTGCACCGTTGCCCGGCGCGTCGTGCGCATTATACCGTCTCATGGTGACGTTTAGTGGCGGTGGACTGAAGCCCGCCGCCACTAAACGTCGCGAACCGCTCTCAACGTGCCTGAGCAATACCCTCCACTGCAGCGGGGTTTTCCAGGGCGGTGATGTCCCCCAATGGGAGGTCGAGGTAGCGGGCGCGGATGACGCGGCGCATCACTTTCGCGTTGCGTGTCTTCGGCAGGTCGGTGACGAATTTGACCGCCTCTGGCTTGAGCGACTTGCCGAGTTGGTTCGTGATCTCCGCTTCGATCTCCTGCCGGAGCGGTTCGCTCGGCGCGTGACCCGGCCGGAGCACGACGAAGGCGACAATCGTCTCACCCTTGATGGCGTGCGGGATGCTGATCGCCGCCGCCTCCTGCACCGCCGGATGGGAAACGGCCGCCGACTCGATCTCCGCCGGGCCAACGCGCTTGCCTGCCACCTTGATCGTGTCATCCGAACGACCGAGAATGTACCAGAAGCCGTCCGCGTCGATACGCGCAAAATCGCCATGCACCCAGAGACCGGGGATGCGCGACCAGTAGGTCTCCTCGTAGCGCGCGGTGTCCTGCCAGAAGCCGCGCGTCATGCCCGGCCAGGCGTTGCGGATCACCAATTCGCCGACCGCACCGCGCACCGGGTTCCCGGTATCGTCCACCACATCCACCGCCATTCCCGGTACCGGCGCGGAGAAGCAGGTTGATTTGAGGGGGAGGATGGTGAAGCTGCTGAGGATGCCGCCGGAAATCTCCGTGCCGCCGGAGTAGTTGATGATCGGGCAGCGGCCGCCGCCGATTTGCGCGAAGAACCATTGCCACGGCCCCGGATTCCACGCCTCGCCGCTGGAGCCAAGCACCCGCAGGGAGGAGAGATCGCGTCCCGCAGGCCACCGGTCGCCCTGCGCCATCAGCGCGCGCACGACGGTCGGCGCGACGCCGCAGACGGTGATGCGATACTTCTCGATCAGCGACCAGATGCGTTCGGGCCCCGGCCAGTCCGGTGTGCCCTCGAAGAGGACGAGCGTCGCGCCCAGTGTCAGGGTGCCGGTGATCGCCCATGGCCCCATCATCCAGCCGAGGTCCGTGAACCAGAGCAGCGTGTCGTCCTCCTGCACATCGAAGCAGTGCGCGAGGTCCTGCGTCGCCTTGATCGGGAAGCCGTCGTGCGTGTGCAACGCGCCTTTTGGGCGGCCGGTCGTGCCCGAGGTGTAGATAATCATGTACGGGTCTTCGGCATCCGTCCGCTCGGTCTCCCGCTCGGTCGGTTGACTTGGGGCGATCTCGTGCCACCAATAGTCGCGGCCCGGTGTGAAGGGAACATCGCCACCCGTCCGGCGGAAAACGATGACGGACTCGATGCTCTCCACGTCCGCAATCGCGGCATCGGCGGTCTCTTTGAGCGGAATAACCTTGCCCCGGCGGTAGAAGCCATCCGCCGTAATCAGCACTTTCGCGCCCGCATCCCGCAGCCGCGTCGCGACCGATTCCGCGCCGTAGCCGGAGAAGATCGGGATGTAGATCGCGCCCAGTTTCGAGACCGCGAAGGTCGCCATTACCGTCTCCGGCAGCATCGGCATGAAGATGCCGACGCGATCCCCCTTGCCGACGCCGAGCGTCGCGAGCGCGCCCGCCAGTTGGTTCGTCTGCTCCCAGAGCGCGCGGTAGGTCAGCTGGCGACTGTCGCCGTCGTCGCCCTCCCAGATCACCGCCGTCTTCCCGGCGAACGTGCCCGTCGCGTGCTTGTCGAGCGCATTATGGCCGTAGTTGTACTGCCCGCCGGGGAACCATGTCGCCCACGGCGTGCCGGTGGAGAGATCGACCACCGCATCGTACGGGCGGTAGAATTGGAGGTCGAGGTCCTTGACCGTCGCATCCCAGAACCAGGCCGCGTCGTCCGCCGCTCGCGTCAGCAATTCATCGAACGAACCGATCCACTCGCGCTCCATGAAGCGGCGCAGGCGGCTCCGCTGCATATACTCGTCGGTGGGACGCCAGACGATCTCCGCGCTGCCGTCATCGTGGCCGACCGGCATCGTCGCGGCGCTGTGCGATTGGGCCATAATCTCCTCCTCCGAGTCGCCGGACGCGGCGGGCCGTGTCTCGATCATGACACAACGATAGCATGAAAGGACGCATATGCGTTCGAGCGGGGAACCTCACCCCCGTCCCCTCTCCATCGCGATGGAGAGGGGTGACTCGCGTCGAATGTCGTGGCTTCCCTTGAATGACTTTTCTCTCCCTGTATCACACCTAGCCAGAGTATATACAGCGCGGGTTTGCGGTAGCCGTGGCAATACTATGGCCAGGATCTGCGGGCGCTCATCTATTCGCGGGCGCTTCATCCTCAGACACCGATTCGGCCTGCCCTTGGAGGCGAGGCGATTCACGAACCGGTTCGATGATGCCCACGATCGCCCCACGGATGAGATCATCTACCATGCGCTTTTCCTGCATAGCACGCGTCCACAGTGCTGCATACATCTCTTTCGGAAGCCGCAACGTGTGCGTGACCTGATCGGTCTCGGTCGTAGACTTCGGGAGAGTCTGCGTCAGGATGAGCATCAGCCCCTCATGCACCTTTTCCAGCGGGAAGCCCAAGGATTCGAGGATACCGGCAGCGATCCCTTCGCCCTCCCGTAGGAGGCCAAGCAGCAGGTGTTCCGTGCCAAGGTAGTTGTGACGCAACTCCAGCGCTTCATTGATGGCCAAATCGACCACTTTACTCAGTCGTGAGGTCATCTTCGGTTCGCCTGGCGTACCGCTTCCATGGCCGATGATCAGTGTCAGTCGCAGCCTGGCTGCATCCAACTCCACACCAAGGTTGGCGAGAGCACGCCCCGCCACACCATCTCTATTGCGGATGAGCCCAAGGAGCAGATGTTCGGTGCCGAGATAGTTGTGGTGAAACCGGCGCGCTTCATCGTTTGCCAGCGCGAACGCGCTCATGGCACGGTCGGTGAACTTGGCAAAGCGGTCGTCGTCGATGCGGAACTGCTTGGCACTCAGCCGGGTAACGTAGGCACGGAGCTCCTCCTCGGAGACGAGCCATTCTCGCCCGATCTGAAAGCCATAGAGCACGTTCTCGCGCAGGTACTTGCCGACCGTAGTGCGATCGAGGCCGAGGACGTGAGCGACCTCGTCGACCGTGAGCGCGGATCCGAACAACTCGTCGCGCAAAGCCTGTGCACGGGGGCTTGGGGCGTCAGACCTCGGCATCGCTTCCTCTGTCATAACCGTCTCGGTGGGCTCGACGTGATCCACGGTCGCATCTCCTATCGTGTCCATAAACAGGTTGCGGCATCGATGGATCCACTTTAAAGCACCTGAAATCGAAAATCAATAGCGAAATCGCTGAATTCGCTGAATTCGTCCAGAGATGATTGAGGACGTAATCGACCTGCTCGTACCTATGTGCGTTGTTGCCAACGTCACTGCAAACAGACACCGAGCATGTCTTGGCTCGATGCGCTCTGTATTGCTCCCCCTCTCCGTTGCGATGGAGAGGGGGCCGGGGGGTGAGGTCCCCCGCGTCAGGGCAGCGCTTCTTCGACGCGTTGGGTCAGCATGTAGAGGCCGTCGCCGGGGCGCACGCGGGGGATGCGGCGGATGAAGGGGAGGACGCCCGCGTGCGGGGCGAGGAGGCGTTCGATGACCGTGCCGTGTGCGTCGATGATCTCACCGACCGGTGTGCCCGCTGTGACCACGTCTCCGGCGCGGGCAGAGGCGCGGAAAAGCCCATCGATACGGGCGGCAACCATCGTGTCCGTGTTTCCTCCGCCGCGCCAGTAGTCGCGATGACGCGGCGCGGGCGCGTCGCCGGGGAGCATCCCCATCGCGACCATCACCCGCTGCACGCCCTCAACGAAGCATGTGACGGTCGTGCGATCCGCCTGTCCGCCGCCCGTCGCTTCCGTATAGATGAAGGGAATGCCCCGGTCGAGCGCGAAGGACCCGGTGCGGCCCGGCGGTATCGGAGGCGGGTGCTCCCAGATCACCGGCGCGCCGAATGCGGAGGCGAGTTCGCGCGATCGTGCGCCAGCAGTGTCGTCCGTCGCGGTAAAGCCGACGAGCAGCGCGCCATCGAGCGCGACACCGCCGCTGTGCAGGTCGATGAGCGCATCAGCGGGCGCGATACATTCCGTGGCGATCAGGTGCGCCAACTGCTCGCTCGCTGTCCCGCTTGAGTCGCCGGGAAAGCAGCGCGCGAGGTCTTTATCGTCTCGTGGGCTCGCGCGGCGTCCCGCGTCGTAGGCGGGTGCATTGACGACCGGGACGGCAATCAGGGTACCGGTGATCGAACGGGTCGTCAGCGCATGGAGCAGTTCCGCGATGGCGACCGGGCCCTCGTACTCGTCGCCATGCACCGCACCGAGGACGGTGAGCATCGGGCCATCCGCACTGCCCGTCGCGGCATACGCCGTCGCGCGGGCATTGCCGTGGGTGAGGTGGACTGGCACGATCTCTCCCGCCCGTCGCGCGTGCCACCATTGCTGCTGCCGCTGCCGCTCACCAGTCTCTATCGTCATCAGATGTTCATGCGCGGGTCGAGCGCGTCGCGCAGGCCGTCGCCGATGAAGTT
>JBPCMC010000269.1:0-2808 GCA_051002645.1 Thermomicrobiales bacterium | reverse complement strand
TCGACGCGCGCGCGGGGCTGCACGCCCGTGGCGGGGATCGGCTTCGGCGCGGTGCCGCCGGGGAACTGCGCCATCCATTGCTGGACGGCGTCGATGGCGTCGGCTTCCTCGACCTTCCCGGCAATCGAGACGACCATGCTGCCGGTGTGATACGCCATGGCGACGTAATCGGTGAAGGTCGTCCGGTTCATCGCCTGAATCGTCTCGTCGGTGCCGAGCACCGCGCGGCCGAGCGGGTGGTTCGGGTACATCATCTCCTGGAAGGTGCGCGGCGCGAGGGCCATCGGCTGGTCCTCGTACATGCGGATTTCCTGGATGATCGTCCCCTTCTCGCGCTCGATCTCGTCCGGGTCGAACTTGGAGTGGAAGAGCATGTCCGTCAAGACATCGAGCCCCACCTTGTAGTGCTCCGGCGCGAGGCGCGTGTAGTAGGCCGTCATCTCCTCGGAGGTGAAGGCATTGAACTGCCCACCCAGGCCGTCGATCAGACTGGATATGTCGCGGGTTGTCGGGCGGCGCTCGGTGCCCTTGAAGAACATATGCTCGGCGAAGTGGGCGATGCCGTTCACATCCGGCGCTTCCCACCGCGCACCGACGCCGACGCCGATCACCACGGTCACGGAGGTCGCGGCGTCCATCGGCGTGATGTAGACGCGCAAGCCGTTATCGAAAACGTGCTTGTGATATTCAATTCCCATCGTCGTTATCCTCTCAATTGCAGGCTGCGACACCACATTGTCGCTGTCAGATTGTACTCGTCCGGCGGTGGCTTGTCGCCAACGTCGAATGGCCGGCGATATGAGCGCAACCGAACGCATTATCGGGCAAGTAGACGAATTGACAGGGTCCGTATACTGTTCTATAGCACTCAAGGATTTCCGCGGCGGGATCATACAAATTGGAGGGGTGGCCATGAGCGACGACTTGTTCAAAAAGGACGTCACGCGGCGCGAGGCGATGAAGACGGCCCTCAAGGCGGGTGCGTATACCGCCCCGGTGATCCTCACCGCAGCGGTACCGGCAGTCGTCGGCGCCTCGCCGCCGCCGCTCGCGTGCAGTACGATGACCACATCTGGCGGCGCGGGCGTGACCACCAACGTCCATGAGTTGGGCCGGACAAGCGGCACATTCGTCTTCAGTTGGGATGCATTTACCATACCGGACAAGTTCGACGTCTTCTACCAGGGGGCACTCCTCTTCTCGACCGGGTTTGTCTCCTTCACGGGAACGCACACGATCACCTATACCGGCGCGTCTACGAGGGTGACCGTGGTCGTCACGGGCAGTTCGGCCGCCACGGCGTGGACCTACACCGTCAACTGCCCTACCCCCCTGGTATAGGAGCGACGCGAACCGTCGGTACGTCCGTTTGGTGCCGACGGCTCGCAGAGCATTGCGGCGTGACGCCGACGTTCAGTGTGACGAGGGAGGCCAGGAAGCGTGCGGGCGAACGTGCAGAGCACCCTGCGCGTTCGCTGAATTTGTCTGGCGAGATGCCCCTTACGCCGCCGGGTTCTCCAGCACGACCGCGATTCCCTGGCCGCCGCCGATGCAGGCGGTGACGATGCCGTACCGCTCGCCGCGCCGCCGCAGTTCGTAGATCAGTTTGACGGCAAGGATGTTGCCCGTCGCGCCAATCGGGTGACCGAGGGCGATCGCACCGCCGTTGACGTTGACTTTGTCCATGTCGAGATCGAGCGCGCGGATGCAGGCGAGCGACTGCGCGGCAAACGCCTCGTTCAGTTCAAAGAGGGCGATGTCGCTCAGTTGCAAATCGGTCTTGGCGAGCACCTTGCGCACCGCAGGCACCGGGCCGATACCCATGTATTCCGGGTCAACGCCGACGACCGCCCAACCGACGACGCGCGCGAGCGGCGTGATGCCCCGCGCCTCCGCCTCCGAGCCCGCCATCATCACGGTCGCGCTGGCGGCGTCGTTGATCCCTGCTGCATTCCCGGCTGTGACGCTGCCCTCCTTCTCGAAGACGGGAGCGAGCTTCCCGAGTGTCTCGGCGGTCGTCTCCGGTCGGGGATGCTCGTCGCGCGTGACCTCAATCGTCGTCCGCTTCGGGCCGGGCACCGTGACGGGGATGATCTGCGCGTCGAACCGCCCCGCCTCCATCGCCGCCGCCGTGCGCTGCTGGCTGACGACGCTAAAGGCGTCCTGATCGGCGCGGCTGACGGAATCGCGCCGCGCGATATTCTCCGCTGTCGTGCCCATGTGGCGGCACGAGAATGGGTCGGAGAGCGCGAGCGTCAGCGCATCCTTCAATGCCGTGTCGCCAAGACGCGTGCCCCAGCGTACATCGGCGAGCAGCGGGTAGCCGCTCATCTTCTCGACGCCGCCCGCGACGACGATCCGCGCGTCACCGGCGAGGATCGCCTGCATCGCGCTGCCAATTGCCTGCGCGCCGGAGCCGCAGAGCCGGTTGACCGTGTACGCGGGCGTCTCAATCGGCATCCCCGCGCCGAGGGCGACCGCGCGGGCGATATAGGCATCCGCGCCGATCTGCCCGACGCAGCCCATCACCACATCATCGACATCACCGGCGGCGATGCCCGATTCCGCCAGCGCCGCCCGCACCGCTGTCGCGCCGAGCGTCGCGGTCGGGACATCCTTGAATGCCTTACCGAATGCGCCAATCGCGGTCCGCTTCGCCGCGACGATCACTGCCGTTTCCATGGATGTACTCCTATTCCGAATCACGTCCCGCTATTGTACCGCCTTCTGCTACACTCACCCAGATGCGCTGAGGCCGGGGCAGCGAGGCGCTACGATGAGAAAACGGGGTGGTGGCGGGCTTTAGCC
>JBPCMC010000268.1:0-3593 GCA_051002645.1 Thermomicrobiales bacterium | reverse complement strand
CGAGGAAGGAGAGCCCCGCCTCTGCGATGATCGTCCCGGCGACAGCGAAGGTGGCGATGACGATGGCGGGCGTGATGACGTTCGGCAGGATATGGCGGAAGAGGATGGCGGGCGGGCGGGCGCCGATTGTCCGCGCAGCGACGACGTATTCGTGGTTCTTGGCGGAGAGCGTCGAGCCCCGCACGACGCGGGCGAATGGCACCCACGCGCCGATGCTGAGAATGAAGATGACGTTGCGCAAGCCCTGCCCGACGACGATGGAAATGAGGATCGCCAGGAGCAGGAAGGGGAAGGCGAGTTGCACATCGGCGATACGACTGATCAGCGAATCCGTCGCGCCGCCGTAGTAGCCCGCGACCAGACCGACGACCGTGCCGATGCCGCCGCCGAGCGCGACTGCCGTCAACCCAACGATCAGCGAGATGCGCGCGCCGTAGATGATGCGGCTGAAGATGTCCCGCCCGAGATTGTCGGTGCCGAGGAGATGGGCGGTCGAGCCGTGGATCGTCTGACCCGCCACGCCGAAGCGCGGGCAGGAGGTGAACGCGGGGCAGGTCAGGCGCGCGCGGAGGTCCTGATCGGTGGGGTCGTGCGGCGCGATGATCGGCGCGGTAATCGCCGCGAAGGCGACGCCGAAGAGGATGATGCACCCCGCCAGGCCGAGCCGGCCACGCCGGAGCATGCGCCACGCGCGTTTACTAGCGCTCCGCTTCTTCGGCTCCTCGCGCAGCGCCAGGCGCGTCCCCGTTAGCACGCTCTCTTGTGACATCGTTCTCTCCTACGAGTGGTCAGTAGTCAGTAGCCAGTAGTCAGTGAGGCATTCCTCCATAGTGTGAGATTGTCGCTTTCGGTAATGATGATGACGTCGGGGGTTTCCTCCCTACTGTCTACTGACTACCGACTACTGCCTACTATGCCAGGCGGACACGCGGGTCGAGCCAGGTATAGAGAATATCGACGAACAGGTTAATTAGCACGAAACTGACCGCGACGATGAAAACCGTCGCCTGGATGACCGGGAAATCGCGGGCATTGATCGACTCGACGGCCAGTTGCCCGACGCCGTTCCATTGGAAAATTTGCTCGGTAATCACCGCGCCTGCCAGCAGGTTGCCGAAGTCGAGGCCGATCACGGTGACGAGTGGGATCGCAGCGTTCTTCAGGCCGTGCCGGAAGATGACGAGCAGCTCCTTCAACCCCTTGGCGCGTGCCGTGCGCACGTAATCCTGATCCATCACGTCGAGCATCCCGGAGCGCACGAGCCGGGTCAGGCGCGCGAGACTGGGCGCCGCGAGCGTCACCATCGGCAGGAGGAAGTAGCGCGGTGAGAAGCCGCCGTATCCCTGCGACGGTAACCAGCCGAAACGCACCGCGAAAATGAGGATCAACATGATGCCGAGCCAGAAGTTCGGCACGGATTGGCCGAAAAGGGCGAGGAACGTCACGGCGTTATCGAGCGCCGAATACCGTTTGACGGCGGCGATTACCCCGAAAACGATCGAGAGCGTCACCGAGAGCACGAGCGCGCAGACCGCCAGTTGGATCGTGCGCGGGTAGCGGTCCGTCACCAGATGCATCGCATCGAAGCCCTGATAGTGGATCGACTTGCCGAAGTCGCCATGGACGGCGTTGCTGACGAACGTGATGTATTGCTCCCAGATCGGGCGGTCCAACTTCAGGTTGTGCCGCACATTCTGGATGTCCGCCTCGGAAGAAGTCGCGGAGAGGAGCAGGCGGACCGGGTCGCCCGTCAACCGCACGACGAAGAAGACGACCGTAATGACGCCCAGCACGACAAAGACCGCCTGGATCAACCGCCGGATGATGTACTGAATCACGAAGCCCCTCCGGGGAGTAACGAGTAACGAGTAACGAGGCGGCGAATCCCACTCGTTACTCGTTACTCGCTACTCGTTACTCGCTTATTCGTTCCACTTCATTTCGTACGCCCAGACCATCTCGTCGAAGCGCGGTTCCCACTTGACCCAGTTGTCCACCCCGTAGATGTCGGTCAGGTTGTACATGAAGAGCGCGGCCGGGTCTTAGAACATGATCTGCTGCGCCTGTGCGTACAGTGCATTGCGCTTGTCACTGTCGATCGTGTAGCGCGCTTGGGTAATCAGGTCGTTGAACTGGGTGTTGCCGTAGGAGATACCGGACGACCCCTTGGCGTTGTTGGTCGTGTCGCGCGTCTCGATCGAGAAGCGGGAGTAGAGGATGTTATCGGCATCGAAGATCCAGTTACCCCAGGAGGCGAAGATCAGGCCGTCCAGTTCCAGCGCATTGCCCTTCTGCGTCAGGACGCTCGGATCGGTGAGATTTCCCTTGGCGCGGATGCCGGCCTTGTTGAGGA
The DNA here is from genome assembly GCA_051002645.1 of Thermomicrobiales bacterium. Taxonomy (GTDB): domain Bacteria; phylum Chloroflexota; class Chloroflexia; order Thermomicrobiales; family JALYUS01; genus JALYUS01. The sequence goes on along the minus strand of JBPCMC010000268.1, from coordinate 1,240 downwards.
ACTGGGTGATCGCCTCGGCGACCTCCTTGTCCTTCATGTATCGCCCCTGCTGGTACCAGATGTTCATATCGAACCCATTGGCGAAGCCCGCGTCCTTCATCAGCGACTTTGCCTTGTCCGGGTCGTACGTGTATGGCTTGAGCGCTGGGCTAAAGCCGACGGTCCACGGCGGGAGCACCGTCGCGATGCGCGTGCCGTTGCCGAGGAGGACGCCCTGGATGATCGCGTCCCAGTCTATGGCGTAATTGACGGCCTGCCGCAATTTCGCATTGTCCATCGGCGGCTTGCGCACCTCGAAGGTATAGTAGGGCACGCGGTTGCTCGCCACGGCGCGCGCGGTCTGGCGCCCGCTCTTGTTGATGCCGTCCACCTCTTCCGGCGGCATGTCCTTGGCGATGTGAATCTCCCCGGAGCGCAGGGCGGCGACGCGCGTCGCCTGCTCACCGATGATCTCCATGCGAACGTTCTTGATCTGCGGCGCGCCTCCCCAGTACTGCTCGTTGGACGCGACGACGAAATCCTGATTGGGGGACCAGGAGACGAACTTGTACGGGCCGGTGCCGTTCGCGGTCTTCAGGACGCCGCCCGGTTCGGCGTTCGCCTCGGTCCACTTCGGCGCCACCTGGCACATCGAGAAGCCCGTCATGCGCGAGAGGAGGGCCGGGTCCGGCTTCGCGGTGTGGACGTTGACGGTGTACGGGTCCATCACATCCACGCGGTCGATGACGGTGTAGGTCGAGCGTGCGTCCGCGTTGTTCTTCGGATCGAGCGGACGCATGATGCTGTACTTGACCGAATCGGCGTTGAAGGGCTCACCGTTGTGGAAGGTGATGTTCTGTCGCAGCGTAAACTGCATCGTGTTGTCGTCCAGCCGCTTCCAGGCAGTCGCCAGGAGTGGCGAGATCGTCTTGCCGTCCCGCTCGACCTTGACGAGCGGCTCGTAGACATGGCGCAGGATACTCTCGGCGATCGTCGCGACGTGAGTCTGCGGGTCGATCGCGTGCGTCGTCAGTTGGTTCGTGCCCCAGACGAGGACAAGTTCGCTCGGCTTGTTTCCCTGCGGCTTGCCGGGCGGCGGATTCTGGATGCTCGTCTTGACCTGGACGCCGACGGTGGAGACGGCGCCGAAGGTCGGTGACGCGCCGCCCGTTGTCTGCGCCGCCGCCACCGGGGTGCTCGCCGCTGCCGGTGAACCTGCCGCCGCCGGGGTGCTGCCGCTCGCCGCCGCGCTCGCCGGCTT